>CALFUP010000179.1 GCA_937929875.1 uncultured Cocleimonas sp.
TTTTGATTTTCTTGATGTTGCCGATATTGCAACGATGGAAAAAATGCGTGCGCCATTTAAGGAATCAACATGGAAATCCGTGCCTTTAATTGCGGGTTCTAAAGCTAAAAATGGTGAAACACATAATGTGATTAACCCAGCTACAGCTGAAGTGGTTGGTTCGGTAACAAATGCAACGGAGAAGCAGTTAGAAGCCGCAATCAAAAGTGCGCATCAAGCCCAGCCTGAATGGCATAATACAGACGTTGCTGAACGTGGACGTATTCTAAATAAAGCGGCTGATTTGTACGAAGAAAACGCAGGCGAATTATTTGCCATGCTTTCACGAGAAGCAGGCAAAACCATTATGGATTGCATCGCTGAATTACGTGAAGCGGTCGACTTTTTACGTTACTACGGCGCACAAGCTGAGCATGTTGCATCTAACAAAAAACCTCACGGCGTAATGGCTTGTATCTCGCCATGGAATTTCCCATTAGCTATCTTCTCAGGTCAGTTAAGTGCGGCATTGGCGGTGGGTAACTCGGTATTGGTTAAACCTGCAGAATCAACCTCATTGATTGCCTTTAAAGCCGTTCAACTACTACACGAAGCAGGTGTTCCTAAAGCAGTGCTTCAGTACCTACCTGGTCAAGGTAGTGTGATAGGTGCGGGTATGAGTAGTCACCCTGAAATCAATGGCATGATTTTTACTGGCTCAACGGCGACGGCAAAACACATTGAACGCAGCATGAGTGCGAGCGGTGATATAAAAGCCCCATTGGTTGCTGAAACGGGTGGTTTGAATGCGATGATCGTTGATTCATCTGCCTTAGCTGAACAAGCAATTACCGACATCGTAGCGTCATCATTCCAATCAGCAGGTCAACGTTGTTCAG
The DNA here is from genome assembly GCA_937929875.1 of uncultured Cocleimonas sp. Classification (GTDB taxonomy): domain Bacteria; phylum Pseudomonadota; class Gammaproteobacteria; order Thiotrichales; family Thiotrichaceae; genus Cocleimonas. The sequence continues at coordinate 879 of CALFUP010000179.1, forward strand.
CTTTACGTGTGCTTTATCTACAAGAAGATATTGCTGAGCATACCTTAGAAATGCTTTACGGCTCGATGGATTTACTTCAGTTAGGTAACCCGTGGGATTTCTCAATCGATATTGGTCCGGTAATTGATGAGACTGCGGCTAAAGGTATCAATGATTACATCGAAAAAAATAAAGGTGCAATTCTCAAGCAAACGTCGATGAGCAATGTTGCTAAAGATGTGCAATCAACAGGTTATTTTATACCGCCAACGGTTATCAAAATAGACAGCATCGAAGATTTATCGCGTGAGATTTTTGGCCCAGTGCTTCATGTAGCAACGTACAAAGCCAAAGATATCGATAAGGTCTTAACTGCGATTAACAACGTTGGCTTCGGTTTAACGTTTGGATTACATACACGTATTGATTCACGAGTACAAAATATTGTCGATGGTCTTAAAGTCGGCAACATGTACATCAACCGTAATCAAATCGGTGCAATTGTAGGTTCACAGCCCTTCGGTGGTGAAGGACTCTCAGGTACAGGGCCAAAAGCAGGTGGACCGTTCTACCTTAAGCGTTTAGTTCAAAGTACTGATGAAATCAGCAGTGATGAGCAATCAGCTTCAGCAAATACGATTGAAAATAACGTATTAAACGGCCATATCAATAAATTGCTCGATGGTGAGCCAACAGAGTTTGGACATCTACTGCCATTAGATCAGGAATTGTCGAAAGATTATTTAGGATTATTGAATACGCTTAGACAAGATCTTCACGATACAAGATCTTTACCGGGTCCAACAGGTGAAGATAATTTATTGAGTTTGAATTCAAAAGGACTAACGATTATCGCAACACCAAACCCTGATATTGCGTTTCAACAAGCGATTCAAGCCTTGTATTGTGGTAATCCATTGTTGATTTGTAATGCTAAATTCTCGCAAGCGCAGCATGACTGGTTGTCTAAAAATCAGAATACTTTCTTAAGTGAGGCTGATATCAGTGATGCTCAACTCACTAACATCACGGGTTTAGCAAGCTTTGTCTATACGCCAAGTAACGATGATCAATCAAAGAAAGTGCGTGAATATAGAGTGGCATTAGCGAATCGTGATGGCGCCATCGTTAGATATATTGATGAAGTAATTTCACCTTTCCTTTACACCCAAGAACGTCATTTATGTATCAACACAACGGCTGCGGGCGGAAATGTACAGTTGATTGCGAATTCAGAATAGAATTTTGACACCCTCCTACTTTTTTAATGTGAGTTAAGCCCATAAAAAGTAGGGGGGTGTCATTTTAATCGTTGACTAGGGCTAACCAATGAATTTACATGATCAACGTTCAACAAATGCTCGTTCAATCACATAATGACCCAACTTACCTTTGTTGAATTCGACAAAACCCATGTCATCCAAAATCGCGCAGGTATCTGTTAGCATCGATGGGTTGCCGCAGATCATAAAACGATCATCTTCTGTATTAGCAGGGGGGAGTCCGATATCCGAAAATAGTTTACCCGATTGAATTAAGTCTGTAATTCTTCCTTGGTTGCGAAATTCGTCTCTCGTAACCGTTGGGTAATAGATTAATTTCTCTTTAACAATGTCGCCAAAATATTCATTGTTAGGCAGTTCTTGAGTGATGTAATTTTCATACGCGAGTTCAGAAAGATAACGCGTGCCGTGAGTGAGTATGACTTTGTCGTATCGGTCATAAATATCCGGATCTTTAATGATACTCATAAACGGCGCTAAGCCGGTACCCGTACTGATTAAGTAAAGGTGTTTGCCAGGGAATAAGTTATCAGCGATCAATGTGCCTGTAGGCTTGGTACTAACGTATATTTCATCGCCAATTTTCACGTTTCGTAGACGTGATGTCAGTGGTCCATCAGTGACTTTGATACTAAAAAATTCTAGCTCGTCTTCGTAATTAGCACTCGCAATGCTGTAGGCACGTGTTAGAGGTTTGCCATCGACTTCTAAGCCAATCATCACAAAGTGACCATTATGAAAACGAAAGTTATGTTCTCTAGTGGTTTTAAAACTAAATAAAGTGTCATTCCAGTGATGGATGTCCGTCACTGTTTCGGTAACAAGTTTTGCCATAATTATTGGTTTTGGTGAACGCTAAAATCGGTTGGAAATTATAATGCTAAAAAGTAGGGGGGTGTCATTTATTATCTAAAAGGTTGGTTTTTTCTATAATAGGCACTTTTAGAGAGTATAAACTTTTGGACTAGATCAGAGATTCCTTAAAGCAGTCTCAATTAAAAATACTTCTTATTCTTTCTTCAAAAAGCTGGGTTTTTAGTGATTGCTGTTCTGCTGTGTTTGTTAGCAAGTAGTAACTGTCTAGCTCTGGAATAGTTTTGTTTAATGGCTTAATGAGTCGTCCCTCAAGTAAGTCTTGTTGTGCTTCTAGGCGATTACAAAGTGCTATTCCATAGCCTTCTCTCGCTGCGCTAAGGGTTATGGTCGTACTAAAAAAATAAATATTTTTTGTACTTTCTGGTGGGGAAATGTTCATTTGTGAAAACCAACGAGACCAATTATCCAAGCCTTCGTGCAGTAAAGGGAAGCTGGCCAGATGTTCAGGCTTACTGATTTTGTTCTTATCCAGAATCATTCTTGGGCTGCACACTGGGAATATATCTAAAGAAGTTAATTCCTCAATAGCTCTATGGCTTTCTACAGGCTTTCCATAGCAAAGAGCAATATCGATTTCTCTTGGGATTTGTTTTTGCTGAGGTTTTATCTCTATGGTGTGAATGTCAATTAAAGGATAGTCATGTTGATAATCGGAGATGATTCTTGCCAGCCAATTAGCACCTGCAGTTTGAGTGCAGCCCACCACAAGTTTACCTGCTAGGCTATCTGATTTCAGATGTTGAGCGCCATCTAAAATTTGATCAAAACCATCAGTCACCGCTTTAAGTAAGCGTCTGCCAGGGTCGGTGAGCTGCAAACTATTATTGGCGCGGTTGAAAAGTTTTACTCCTAGCTGTTTTTCAAGTGCCCGAATTTGATGGCTAATAGCGCCATAAGTCACACCAAGGTCCTCTCCCGCCTTTCCCATATGTAATCGGTGGCCGACGCTTTCAAAGGCTCTTAATGCTGAAAGTGGTAATGTACGTTTGTTTAACAATTATTATCCTTGTGAGATAAATTCACAGTAAATATTAAATTAATTAGCTTGAGACTAAAAATATTAACTACTATGCTTGCCTTGTCAAGGTAGCAGTCCCTTTAAATTCACAACGAAATCTAAGTTAATCAAAACCAAGTCATTAAGATGCCAAGTGATATTGAGTTATGCTAACTTATGTTGATTTTTAGAAACTAAAACTTTCGATATGGATGTCTGAGCTGAAAGGCTATTCCTATAATTAATGTTAAATGAGTAATGACAATGACAACAAATACTGAGTGGCAAACCCGAAAAGAAAATGCAATAGCAAGAGGCCAAGGTAACCTTGCTCCTATCTACATCGAGCGTGCGCTGAATGCTGAGTTATGGGATGTTGAAGGAAATCGTTATATCGATTTTGCAGCGGGTATTGCGGTAACAAATACAGGCCACTCAAACCCAAAAGTTAATCAAGCGGTTATAGATCAGGTTGAAAAATTTAGTCATACCTGTGTACTAGTAACTCCTTACGACTCTGCTGTTCGTTTAGCAGAGAAGCTAAATGAACTAGCGCCGGGCGATAGCCCTAAAAAAACTACTTTTGTGACAACAGGCGCAGAAGCGGTAGAAAACTGTGTGAAGATTGCTCGTGCGCATACAGGTCGTCGAGGACTTATCGCTTTTAATGGTGCTTATCACGGCAGAACAAATATGACGATGGCTCTGACAGGTAAAGTAGCGCCGTATAAAAGTAAATTTGGCCCATTCCCCGCAGAGATTTATCATTCAGCTTATCCAAATGAATTTCACGGTGTTTCAGTCGAAGAGGCTTTAAAAGATTTAGAAATGACCTTCAAAGTCGACATAGCTCCTGAAGATGTTGCAGCAATAATTATTGAGCCTATTCAGGGCGAAGGCGGTTTTTATATTACGCCTGTTGAGTTTATGCAGGCTTTAAGAAAAATCTGTGATGAGCACGGCATCGTGTTAATAGTGGATGAAATACAAACAGGTTTTGGTCGAACGGGAAAATTCTTCTGTAGTGAATACTCTGGTATCGAGCCTGATATGATTACCACAGCAAAAGGCATGGCAGGTGGTTTTCCACTAGCAGGTGTTGTTGGAAAAGCTGAAATAATGGATGCAGCTCTGCCAGGTGGTTTAGGTGGCACTTATGCTGGTTCACCGGTCGGTTGTGCCGCTGCGCTCGCTGTACTTGAGGTAATAGAAGAGGAAGGGTTAGTCGACAGAGCAAATGTTATCGGCGATTTATTCATAAATAGTTTAACTCAACTTCAGAATAAACATCCAAATCGCATTGGAGAAATTCGTAATCGAGGCGCCATGATTGCGATGGAGCTAGTGAAAAACGAAAACAACGAGCCAGATGCTGAATTATGTAAAGCACTTGTTGATATGGCAAACAAGAATGGTTTGTTATTAATATCGTGTGGACTGTACGGAAATGTTATTAGATTCTTACCCGCACTCACCATTCCAGAAGAAATCGTAGCAGAAGGTTTAGCCATTTTGGCTGAATGTTTTGAAGAGTTGGTTTGATAAACAAAACACATACAGATTGAGGTTTTTGCAGAGAGATGCAAAGGTCTCCTTAAATTAAAATTAGGTAAAAAGTTATGAGTAAAGACTGGGGTACATTTAATTGGCAGGATCCGTTTTTATTACGCGATCAACTTGATGTTGAAGAAGTGATGGTAATGGATACGGCGCATGCTTATGCACAAGATAAGTTAGCACCACGTGTTCGTAAAGCATTTAGAGATGAATCTACAGACCGCGAAATTTTCAATGAAATGGGTGAGCTGGGTTTACTCGGATCGATGATTGAAGGTTATGATTGTCCCGGCGTTAGCACTGTTTCGTACGGTTTGATTGCACGTGAAGTAGAGCGTGTTGACTCGGGATATCGCTCGATGATGAGTGTTCAATCTAGTTTGGTAATGTACCCAATTTACACTTACGGCACTGAAGCACAGCGAGAAAAATATTTGCCAAAATTAGCATCAGGTGAATGGGTCGGTTGTTTTGGTTTGACTGAGCCTGACCACGGATCTGATCCAGGTAGCATGAAGTCACGTGCTAAAGCGGTTGATGGTGGTTATATATTAAACGGCGCGAAGATGTGGATTACTAATTCACCGATTGCAGATGTATTCGTGGTCTGGGCAAAAACTGAAGATGATGTGATTCGTGGTTTCGTTCTTGATAAAGGAATGAAAGGTCTAAGCGCTCCTAAAATCGAAGGTAAATTGGCTCTACGAGCATCGGTTACCGGTGAAATCGTCATGCAGGATGTGTTCGTACCTGAAGAGAACTTACTGCCAAATGTACAAGGCTTGAAAGGACCATTCGGTTGTTTAAATAGCGCGCGTTTAGGTATTGCTTGGGGCGCTTTGGGTGCTGCTGAAGATTGTTGGCTAGCAGCGCGCGAGTACACCATGGGGCGTACACAGTTTGGCAGACCATTAGCAGCAAACCAGTTAATTCAATTCAAACTAGCGCAAATGCAAACAGATATCAGTATTGGTTTACAAGGCGTGTTACGTGCATCTCAATTAAAAGACCAAGGCAATTTAGCGCCTGAATTAATCTCAATGATGAAGCGCAACAACTGTACCAAAGCGTTAGAAATTGCTCGCGTTGCAAGAGATATGCACGGTGGGAATGGCATCTCGGATGAATACCCAATCATGCGTCACATGGTCAATCTTGAAGTAGTGAATACCTATGAAGGTACAGCCGATATTCATGCTCTAATATTAGGTCGTGCACAAACGGGGATTCAGGCATTCTTTTAAACATTAATTTAGAAGTGACTACTTCAAATGATAGCCCTGAAATGAAAGCTCTGAAAAAAATAGCGCTAATATGAAAAGTATGCAGCCACTAGCGGGTATCACCGTAATTGACATGAGCCGTATTTTGGCTGGCCCTTGGGCAGGTCAGGTATTGGCAGATCTTGGTGCCACGGTAATTAAAATTGAACGACCAGAAGTAGGTGATGATACTCGTCATTGGGGACCTCCTTACCTTAAAGATCGTGATGGTAATGATACTGAAGATGCTGCTTATTTTTTAAGTGCCAACCGTGGCAAGCAGTCTATTTCAATTGATATTACCAAAGAAGATGGTCAGCAACAGGTTAAAGAGTTAATCGCAACAGCTGACGTATTGATTGAAAATTATAAGCTAGGTGGATTAGCTAAATATGGGCTGGACTATGAATCTGTAAAAATACTAAATCCAGCTTTGGTGTATTGCTCGATAACTGGTTTCGGTCAAACTGGCCCTTATGCAAAACGCGCTGGTTATGACTTCATGATTCAAGCTATGGGCGGTTTGATGAGTATTACGGGTGAGCCAGACAGTCAAGGTGGAATGCCGACCAAAGTAGGTGTCGCTGTCACAGATATTTTTACTGGATTATATTCAGTTATCGGGATTCAGGCAGCGCTTCATGAACGTCAACATACTGGCTTAGGCAAGCATGTTGATATGGCATTGTTCGATTGCACTGCGGCGATTTTAGCCAATCAGGCAAGTAATTATTTAATCGGTGATACCATACCCGAACGATTGGGAAATGCCCATCCAAACATTGTTCCCTATCAAGCGTTTGCCAGTTCCGATGGTCATTTGATTATAGCCGTTGGAAATGACGGTCAGTTCTTAACATTATGCGAGTTATTAGAATTACCTGAATTAACTATTCATGCTAATTATAAAACTAATGCATCACGTGTTAGGAATCGTGAGGTTCTATGTGATCAATTACAAGCCGTGTTATTTACAAGAAAGACCGATGACTGGTTAGAGGCTTTAGAAGCTGTGAACGTGCCCTGTGGTCCAATCAATACGATTGATCAAGTGTTCAATGACCCTCAAATTTTAGCGAGGGATATGTTGCAGAGTGTTAAGCATCCAGTTGCTGGTGAAATTAATTTAGTTGCTAGCCCAATACAATTTGTAGGTGAGAAGAAATGTGAAGTGTCCGCACCACCTATTTTAAAAAAATGACATTAAAGAATATCGTTAAGAAATTCCTTCATCATCAATCTGTTGTTTCGCTCTGCTCGCCTGAATTCAACTTCTTAAACATCAGAATGTGGAGTTCACTAGCTTTGCATAAGTTCTCTTTAGGTTTTTAAACA
>CALFUP010000180.1 GCA_937929875.1 uncultured Cocleimonas sp.
TTATGTGCTTTAGATTTAGAAACTCAATTTAAAGGGGTAAGAGTTGACCCACCAAAACTAGAACCCGAAGGACATTTCATCACCTCTGTATGGGACCCCGCAGGTATTTTATTACAATTCGCTGAAGACCCAGACGAATAAAAAATAGATTACTATCAGCTTCAATCAGCACGTTAAAGTGGACTAGTTAAACGACAATCTAACGTGCTAAATATCTAAATCAAATATCCATAGTAAGTTTCACTTTAAAATGATAGTCATCATTTACAAAAGCGACTCGATGGATTTTATAAAGCCTTTATCGTTGGGTTTAACATGTGATGCAAAATGCTTAACGTTTTTGCCATCTACCGAGACTAAATATTTACTGAAATTCCAGCTGGGTTCTTCACCTGTGGTTTTACTAAGTCGTTGAAATAACGCGTTAGCATTTTGACCTTTGACCTTGCTCGTCTCCAACATGGTAAACGTCACGCCATAGTTGATGTAGCATACTTCAGCTACTTTCTCGGAGTCTTTATGTTCTTGGCTAAAGTCATGCGACGGAAAACCAACAATAGCGAGTTTATCACCGTATTGTTGGTGAAGTTTTTCCAAGCCTTTGAATTGAGGTGTAAAACCACATTTGCTAGCGGTATTTACCACTAACAATACCTTACCTTTAAATGCTTGGCAGAAATCTACTTGCTCTAAACTGCGAAGCTTTGTTGCTTGAAAATCCAGATACTCATGACATTGGTTTTCGGTAGCATTACCATCATTTTTTTCAGCAACGGCATTATTCGCTAACAACAGAAAGCCAAGTAATGGTGGTAATAGTATGTTCAGGATCTTCATGGTTCTTTCCCTTATATTTGATAAATTTCTAGCATATCAAAAATTTTTCGGTAGAGCGTTTACAAGCATATTTCCTAGTGGCTTTATTAAGTATTCGCTTATAGAAGAGTTAATTTTGCTCTAACTTGACACTTTGGGTGGTAGTTATCATTTCATCGAGTTATGTATTGATGAAAATATTGACGTTTGGATTTTCACCGTACGTATGGGCGTGAAGTCTCTTATCTTCAACGTCTTATTTAAATAATCACTGTCATTTGCTGACACTAAAATTGGAGATAAAAGTAAGAATATTATCTGTTCTACACAATATAAAATGGTGTTTATGTTTTTTTAATATCCTTTTGTTGTGATAACAAATTATATTGCCCTCCGATGTATATTATAAAAAACTATGATAAAACCTAAAGAAATGTCAAAGTTTTATTTTTCAAGAATGGTTATATATACTAATCACTATTACTTGTATCCGTTATTATTGTAATTGACACAAGCCCTAGAGCTAGAGCATTGTTAAAATAGTCCTTTTGGAGCTTAATTAGTTTTACTCATAGCGCTAACTTGACTAACTCAAAGAATCAAATTTACATCCTATAAAAAGGTTAGTCCTTAGATTCTTAGAACCTTTATAGAAATAAGGCTACTAAGAAATAATCAATTATAATCATTGGCTTCTTATGTTAAAAATTTTGCGTCTCAATACTACCGCTTCATTGTCTTTTTTGACTTTACTTATTGTCTCAAACACTGCCTTTTCCAATCCATGGTTAGACCCTGATGATATTCGTTTAAAACATGAGCTACAACTATTATCCGATAGCGGAATGTTAAGTGCACCGATTACTACATGGCCGCTTGCATCTAAAGATATTGAAGCCAATCTTTATAAACTAAAAGATGGTGAGAGAATTTGGCCAGTGTTGCAGCATGCTTTAGATACTGTTAATGAAAAATTAAACAAAAAAAATCACCATAAGTTAGAGATTCAATCAAGGACCAAAGAGCTACTTATCCGCGATTTTTCTGGTGAAGGTCGTGATAAAGGGTCTTTAATATATGATGGCGCTTGGAGTTCTGAATTTATAGATGCAAGGTTAAAAGCTTCGATTGCAGATAAATCTTCCCATCCTAACGATAACAACTTTCGTTTAGATGAGTCGTATCTGAGCAGTAATATCGGAAACTGGAAATATACTGTTGGCCAACAATCAAGGTACTGGGGGCCTGGTTGGGATGGTTCATTAATCATGTCAAACAATGCACGACCGTTTCCGAGCTTATCAGTTGAGAATGAATTATCAAAAGCGGAACCTGATGACTTTTTCTTATTGAGATGGCTCGGACACACTAAATTACATGCATTTGTAGGGCAGTTAGAATCTGATCGAGGAATCTCAAAGGCTAAAATCATAGGCACCAGGCTTTCCATAAGGCCACATAAATTATTTGAAGTGGGATTACATCGCACCATTCAATGGGGTGGAGAAGGTCAAAATGAAAGTGCATCTGATTTTTTCAAAGCTTTATTTAGCGTTAGGGTTGATAACCAAGATGGTTCTCTTGGAACGGTAACAGGTAATTCATTAGCCGGCATTGATGCTCGTTGGAACCTACCATTTGGTAGAAAAAATACTCATTATTCTCTCTATACTCAATATTTAGGGGAAGATAGAACAGATGGCTCCATCTTACTCGGCGATGAAATATTTATGATTGGAGGCTCTGTTGCGGGTTTTTCAAAGAAGTTTAAAGGATCTTGGAGAGCTTACATTGAGGCAACAGACACTAGTGCAGGTAGCTTCAAAGGCAGAGATAACAATAATATTGTATATAACCATAGCTCTTATACTGATGGCTACCGCTTTCAAGATGTCTCTTTAGGTCATGGAGTAGACTCAGATAGTAAAATAGTTAGTGCTGGCCTAATATTAAGCCAAGATAATGGCAATTTTTGGCGGGGCTGGGTGAAACATGCAAGACTCAATGAAGATGGAATAGGTAACAATCCAATAGCTCAAGAGGGTCGAAAGTGGACTGCATTAGGCATAAATTTAGATAGACCAATGAATAAAGATACGAAGGTAAATCTAGGAGTGCAACTAATCTCTGATCGAATCGTTGGAGAAGAAAACGATAACGATATCGCTGTTTCGATAGGGTTTAGTAAGTTATTTTGAATTGTAACTGTTTTATTTTTAACTGATTGATAATATTTCAAGAACATTAGGAATGTGCTCATTAGAAAATATTAATTTTTCTTTATTTAGCCTAATTTTATTGAAAAGAGACCTTTGCACTAGAGAATGTGCAAGATAAAAAATAGCGTAATTTCAACTATTTTTCTTAAAATTGAGCTTAATAGCAAGGCTATGGAGCGAATTTTTAAAAAAAACATGAGTAATGTAAGCATTTTTAATCCGTCATGTCTCTCATACAAAGATCTCTAAAAATAAAAATGTAAGGAATAAGGCTTTGGATACACCTCTGTATTTTAAAAAACATCTTTAGCATTTATTCAAATAGTCCAGTTTATACAACAACTCCTCATTTGCTCAATGGACACTGCCTTTATTACATTGTTCGACAAGTATTAGAAGTATTTGCCAATACTCCACTCTCCCTAAAGAGTAAAATCTTATTTTAAAGCGGATGCTGGCAAACCAAAAACTCGATCAAAAATCCAAGTAAAAGCTATGGCATAGATAAAAAAGAATACGAAGAAGCCAAGGTTAGCTATAAACGCATTCAATGCTGAAATATTCAGCCACATAGACATGACAGGTACTAGCATTATAACTAGTCCGCCTTCGAAACCGACGCCATGAACAAAACGCCTAATAAATGACCTACCCCTGACCGTTTGACGAGATTCCCAGCGTTCAAATAGTGAGTTGTAAATATAGTTCCAGGTAAGTGCAATGCTTGAGAAAATAATCGCGAGCACAATGGTTGAGGAGATTGGTTTATCAAAGATAACACTCAGTATCGGGCCAACAAAAGCAACAGCGAATACCTCATACAAGATGGCTTGGAGAACACGACGGCTTTTGGGATTCATGATAGGACTCATAACAAGGTTTTGATAAGGGCTTTAGTTTGATAAACGCCTAAGGCCGGGCACAGGTTTAATAAGAAGTAATCGATTCAGTTTAGACTGAAGTGCTAGGGTTTATTATGCTTGATGATATACATAACACTAGCAATAATCAGACTAATTACTGCAACAATATCTACCAAGAAAACCTGACGAATCGACGCATTGTAATCACCAATGCTCCACGCTAAAACCATAAACGAAATGACACTGATAAATCCTGCAATGAAAGCTAATGGTTGAAGTGCTGGCTTAAAAGCGGCGTAAACAAAGAAAGACCCAAGTAAGCCAAATAATAT
>CALFUP010000181.1 GCA_937929875.1 uncultured Cocleimonas sp.
TTTGGTTGATAAGTTGTTAGAGCAGTCTGGTACTCTTGGAGATCGCGCTAATGTTTCTGAGCGTATGATGGATTCAAATGCCATCGAGCAAGAGCGTGGTATTACCATTCTTGCAAAGAACACTGCGCTTAAGTGGAAAGACTACCGCATCAACATCGTAGATACACCTGGTCACGCCGATTTCGGTGGTGAGGTTGAGCGTGTTTTATCAATGGTTGATTCTGTATTGCTGTTAGTTGATGCCGTTGATGGCCCAATGCCACAAACGCGTTTCGTTACATCGAAAGCATTCGCAATGGGCTTTAAGCCGATTGTTGTTATCAATAAAATTGACCGTCCTGGTGCACGACCTGATTGGGCACTTGATCAAACTTTCGAGTTATTCGATAAGCTTGGCGCAACGGATGATCAACTAGACTTCCCTGTTGTTTATGCTTCGGCAATAAACGGTTACGCAGGTTTGGAAGATACGGTTGAAGGCGGTGACATGACGCCTCTATTCCAAACTATCGTTGATAGTGTGAGCCATCCAGATGTTGATCCAGATGCGCCATTCCAAATGCAAGTTTCACAGCTAGATTATAACTCTTATACGGGTTTGATCGGTATTGGCCGTATCAAGCAAGGTAAGATCAAAAAGAATTCAGCGGTTAAAGTTATTGATGCAGAAGGAAAAATTCGTAACGGACGTATCCTGCAACCAATGGGCTTTAATGGCCTTGATCGTATAGACGTAGATCATGCACAAGCGGGTGATATCATTGCTTTCACTGGCATGGACAAACTACATATTTCAGACACTTTATGTGATCCTGATAACGTGGTTGCACTTCCTGCGATGACGGTTGATGAGCCAACGGTAAGCATGACTTTCCAAGTAAACAATTCACCGTTTGCGGGTAAAGAAGGTAAATATGTAACGTCACGTAATATCCAAGAACGTTTAGATGAAGAGCTTCTGCATAACGTTGCTTTGCGTGTTGAGCCAGGCGATGATATTGATAAGTTCAGAGTATCAGGTCGTGGTGAATTACACTTAGGCATCTTAATTGAAAACATGCGTCGCGAAGGTTTCGAAGTTGCTGTTTCTCGTCCTGAAGTGGTTGTACGTGGTGAAGGCGATAGTCGCGAAGAGCCTTATGAGAACTTGACGATCGATATCGAAGAGAATCATCAAGGCAGCATCATGGAAAAGATGGGCGAACGTAAAGGCCAACTTCAAAACATGGAAACTGACGGCAAAGGACGTATTCGTCTTGAGTATGTTATCCCTTCACGTGGCTTAATTGGCTTCCAAACTGAATTCATGACGCTAACTTCTGGTACTGGGTTGATGTATCACTCGTTTGATCACTATGGTCCTTTCATTAAGGAAGAAATTGGTCAACGTATCAGTGGTGTTCTAGTGTCAAACGCAACAGGTAAAGCATTGGCATTTGCAATCTTTAACCTTCAGGAGCGCGGCAAGATGTTTATTGACCATGCACAAGAAGTCTACGAAGGCCAAGTGGTGGGAATTCATGCTCGTGATAATGATTTGGTAGTTAACCCACTTAAAGCTAAGCAACTGAATAACATCCGTGCGGCTGGTACTGATGAAAACTTGATTCTTGTTAAGCCGATTAAATTTACTCTTGAACAAGCTTTAGAGTTTGTTGATGATGATGAGTTGGTTGAAATTACCCCTGATAGCATTCGCATTCGTAAGAAAATTCTTAGTGAGAATTTACGTAAAGCAGCAAATCGCGGAAGCAAATAACACTGATTAGTTATATTAAAAATGACACCCCCCTACTTTTTGGATAATTTAGACTAAAAAGTATACAAATTAAGGGGGTGTCTTTTATTTTTTAAGCAGAAATTGTAAAATAATAAGGCTTATTAAATACTTATCTGATAAGCAACTTCTTCGCTATTGGATTCATCATGTTCCCAGCAAAAAATTTATTATCTTTTTTCTTTTTATTGTTTTTAGGTCTTTCAAACACTTTAAAAGCGCATACCGAACATGAAGAAATTCAAGTAAAAAGCACCTTTCATGTTAATCAAAATAAACAATTACATTCGATTACTTTAGTTTGGCAATATGACACAACATCGAGTCTAGACATGCTGGGTCATGAGAAAGATTTAAAACGACTGTCTAAATTACTCATCAGCGACATCGCTCGTTTTAACTACTTCTCACGATTTAATGCGGGTGATAGGCGCCTAGTTACCAATAAGGTCGGCCAGTATAATCTCATCAAAGCAAAAGATGCTGATGGCAACCCAGTATTGGAACTCAATTTTACGCTTTTTCTAAACAAGCCGTTTGATATCAGATCCTTAAGACACATCAAGATTGATCATGTTGATCCAACCGGTAGAGGCATACTTTTTTATGATAGTGCCACTGATATTGTGTTAACGAATGAGCTTCAATCTAAGTGCCGCGCACAGGTTATTGAGAAAAAAGATTTTATTGAAGGTAAATCGCCACAATTAGTGACTATAAACTGTAATTCTTAATTTTTTGCTTAAATGTATTTAAGCAGAATAAAACCTTCATTTTATTACTCGCACCTATATCTCGTACCTATATCCCGCACCATGGACCGTTTTAATTAATTGCGGGTCACTCGGGTCGTCTTCAATCAATTTGCGTAATTTTGAGATGTGTTGATCTAAGGTACGACTATTTGGCATATGGTCATAGCCCCAACACTCATTGAAGAGTAAATCACGACTGACCACTTCACCTTGATGCCTTGCTAAAGTGTGTAACACTTTAATTTCTCGCAGACTCAAATCAATACAAGCCTCGCCTTTTTTAGCACGTAGCTCGTTGACTAAAACTTCTAAATCACCAAACTTAAATGAATCTGTTTTTGCATCTGTTGCATCGGCTGATTCTGAAACAGATGACTTTAAAAAACGGCGCGTAATGGCACGAATGCGAGCAACCACTTCACGAGTCCCAAAGGGTTTACTAATGTAATCGTCTGCACCTAACTCAAGCCCGATAACACGATCAATTTCTTCAGATTTTGCGCTTAGAAATACGATGGGAATATCATTATCTACGGCTCGAATTTCACGGCATACAGAATAACCGTCCATTTCAGGCATCATAATATCGAGAATAATAAACTGTGGCTTTTCTTTATGGTAAAGACCTAGAGCGATCTTTCCATTCTCGGCAGTCACTATTTCATAGCCTTCTTGGGAGAGTAAATCGCTTAAACCTTGTCGAATGTGTAAATCGTCTTCTGCGATGAGTATTTTCATTCAAAGCACCCTGAATAAGGTTTAGAAGCATGTATGCTGAATTCAATCGAAGCACACCCCCCTAGTTTTTCATAGTTTTTCATTTAGGCAGCTCCCAGCGGTAACTTTAATTCAAAACAAGCACCTACATCAGTATCAATATACTCCAAAGAACCACCAAGGTACTCGGCTTGCTGACGCGCGATAGTCAGGCCAATTCCTGTTCCACTTACGCCTTCAGTAATCTTGTCATCAATGCGATAGAATGGTTTAAAAATATGTTTGCGTTCTGCGCGAGAAATACCTGATCCATAATCACGAATACGCACTACATATTGATCTTTATCAATATTGCTATCAATATCTAAACGCTTGCCACTTGAGGCATATTTTTCGACATTGCTTAGTAGATTATTAAGAATCTGTTCGAGAATATCTGGATCGCTTTGTATGTCCTTTTTTGCATGTAAACTAATCTTCAGCACAATGTCTTTGGCTGTAAACGAAGGCTTAAAATGTTCGATTGATAAGCGAATAATGTCATCTGCATCTATTTCTCGTTTATGAATCCGAGGCGCATGCGAAAAATTCAACACGTTTGAAATCAAGCGAGTAAGTCGTTTACTCTCATCAGTAATTACCTGTAAATATCGTCTTGGTTGTTCCTCATCTTCAACTTGCGACTCCAACATTTCGGCGTACATACGAATATTGGTTAGCGGCGTTTTTAACTCATGTGATACTTGGCTAACAAACTGCACTCGCTTTTCGGCAAGTCGCATTTCACGTGCTTGTTCTCTGTACAGAAACCACGCTAAACCAGTGAGCAGCAATGCAAACGCCAATAGACTGAGTAGTAGGCTATACCGCGAGGAACTACTCTGACTGAACGGCTCACCATAATATTCTAACGACCAACTCGACAAAGGATAATTCAAGGCCTGTCGTT
>CALFUP010000182.1 GCA_937929875.1 uncultured Cocleimonas sp.
GGATCTTGTGCGTCGTTATCCTGTTAATACTGTGTTACCAGGTAAAGTGAGTAACCTTACTGATTACGGTTGTTTCGTTGAAATTGAAGATGGTGTTGAAGGACTTGTACACGTATCTGAAATGGATTGGACTAACAAGAATGTTAATCCAGCTAAAGTGGTTACATTAGGTCAAGAAGTTGAAATAATGATTCTTGAGATTGATGCAGAACGTCGTCGTATCTCTTTAGGTATGAAGCAATGTAAAACTAATCCTTGGGATGATTTTGCAAAAACTGCAACTAAAGGCGAGAAAGTTAAAGGTGTTATCAAATCAATTACTGACTTCGGAATCTTTATTGGTCTTGAAGGCGGCATCGACGGTCTAGTTCACTTGTCTGATATTTCTTGGAATACTCCAGGTGAAGAAGCAGTTCGTGATTATAAGAAAGGTGACGAAGTTGAAGCGACTATCCTTGCAATCGACCCTGAGCGCGAGCGTATTTCTCTTGGTGTTAAGCAGATGGATCAAGATCCATTCTCGTTGTTTGTAGCTGCTAATGAAAAAGGTAAAATTGTTAAGGGTACTGTTACTGAAGTAACGCCTAAAATGGTTATGATCGATCTTGGTGAAAACATCGAAGGTGTTCTTCGCGCTTCTGAAATATCACGTGATCGTGTAGAAGATGCATCTACAGTATTGAGTGTAGGTGATGAAGTTGAAGCTAAATTCATGGGTGTAGATCGTAAAACCCGTGCAATCAACTTGTCTATCAAAGCGAAAGACTATGCAGATGAAGCTGAAGTAATGAAAGAGTACAGTTCTTCTTCAGCAACAACAGGTACTTTGGGTGATATATTCAAAGAACAGTTAGATAAGTAAACTCAAAACTCAGAGTAAATAATTACTTTGAGCATTGAGTTTTACACAAAAAGCCGATTATGAACTTAATCGGCTTTTTTTATGCAATTTCAGTTGCTTAATTCATTTTGTATACTATCATTTACGTGTAAGTCGTGGATATAATAGGTTTTATCGAACAGCGTTATTTATAAACAAGCTACAAAACAAGACTGTGTGATAAAAACATCAAATAAAGTGAGGAGAAGCACTAATGACCAAGTCAGAAATAATTAATATTCTTTCAAGAAAGCAAAGCCATTTGAGTAGTAAAGATATTGAGCTTTCGGTAAAGATACTACTCGATCAAATTAGCGATACATTAACGAGTGGTGAAAGAATAGAAATTAGAGGGTTTGGTAGTTTCTCTTTACATCATAGAACAGCACGTAAAGGTCGAAATCCTAAAACGGGTGAACAAGTTCAATTATCGCCTAAGCACGTGCCTCATTTTAAGCCTGGCAAAGAAATGCGTGAACGAGTCAATCAAAACAAAAATGACTTTCCTATTCAAGAATAGTATTTCAATATAAATCATTTTAATTTATTCAAGAGTTTTTGTATTACTTCCTTAGTAGTACTTCTATAAGCAAAAAAGGTAGGACTTTATTTAATGGTTGAAATTCTCTTCTTATTATTACCCATTGCTTTCTATTCTGGATGGAGAGCTGCGAGTAAAAAACTTAAGAACTCTCAAAAAAAAAAGGTCAACTATCCGACAATTTTGTTAAGGGTGTAAACTACCTTTTAAGTGAAGAGCCTGATAAAGCTCTAGAAGTGTTCCTTAATTATCCCGATATAGATGAATATACTGCCGAAACCTTCCATCTGCTAGGTAATCTGTTCCGTGATCGTGGTGAGGTTGATCGAGCCTTAAGTGTGCATCAAAATGTAATCGCTCGTTCTAACCTCAATGCAAAACAAAAACAAAAAGCTATGTTTGCCTTGGGGCAAGATTTCTTTGCGGCTGGAATGTTAGATCGTGCTGAAAGTGTTTTTCAAGAGCTTCTCGAGAGTAATACTAAATGGATTTCGAAAGCGGCTATCTGTGAATCTTTAAGAACTATTTATGAGCAAACACAAGAATGGCAGAAAGCGATTGAAGCCACGCAATGCACTAAGAAAAGCTTAAAAAAAGATGGTGTTGATAAATCCGATAATACTAAAAAACAAGATAGCCTTATTACTCATTATTATTGTGAACTTGCTGATGAGTCTTTGCAAAAGGGTAATTTGCATGAAGTAGATGGGTTTATTGAAAAAGCAAAGAAAACCTATAAGCAATCGACGAGGTTGATGAGCTTACAAGGAGACATCGCTTATCATCAAAAAGACTATAAAGTCTCTTTGAGTTACTATTTAAAAGCAATAAAAGAAGATAGTCGCTTATTGAGCATGTTGTTTAACAAGACTGATGAGTCGGCTAGCCATTCTGATAATACCCAATATCTTCAAAATGAACTGCTAAAAACTTATCAGAAAAACCCCGATAACAATGTTTTCGAAGCAATATTACAGTTAGCGGAAAAATACGGTTCTAACGAAAAAATAGATACGCTTGTAGACGAAGTACTCGTAAATAAAAAACTAACGATAAAGTCAATATTCAAAGCGTCAGGATATATCAAAGATAAGAGTAAAAATTTGAATCATAGTGAAAGAAGTTTAGGTTTAATTAAGGTAAATCAGTCGCTTGGGAAGCATTTGCAGGGAGTACCTTCATTCCGTTGTGAGCACTGTGGTTATAAAATGCATGATTACCTCTGGCGTTGTCCTGCATGTAATCATTGGGATACTGTTGATCAAGCTTAATTATCCTACTACATCTAGTTTTCAATATTCCATATAAACCGAAGCCAGTTAATTTTTGATACGTTTACTAAATCAAAGGGTGGTGGTATTTAGATGAATCGATATATTCATCATCTACGTGATAAAGGATGAGTCAAAAAAGGAAAAGTCACGTAATTGTTATATAAAAAGTAGGGGGGTGTCATTATAATATCTTTAAAAACCTTATTTAACTTTGAGAAAAAATATGTCGAGCAAATTAATCATTGCCTTAGATTTTCCCGATAAGACACTAGCTTTAAATTTTGTTAATCAATTATCACCTTCAAATTGTAAATTGAAAGTAGGCTTTCAATTGTTTGTAGCTGCTGGACCAGACTTTGTTAAGCAGTTAGTAGATTTAGGATTTGATGTATTTTTAGATTTAAAATTTCATGATATTCCCAATACAGTAGCGTCGGCTTGTAAGAGCGCAGCTGACCTGGGTGTTTGGATGATGAATGTTCATGCCAGCGGCGGTGATAAGATGATGCAAGCAGCAAAACAAGCATTATTAGATTGTAATTCATCTGCTAAATTAATTGCCGTTACCGTACTTACTTCAATGGACCAAGCTCAGCTTAATTCTGCTAATGTCCATCAAACTCCAGAAAACCAAGTTAAGCATTTGGCAAAGTTAACACAAGCATCCAAATTAGATGGGATCGTTTGTTCTGCACAAGAAGCGGAAATGTTGAGGCAAGATCTTAATGAAGATTTTCTTTTGGTTACTCCAGGGATTAGGCCATTTGGGTCTGAAAAAGGTGACCAGCATCGAGTAATGACTCCGGCATTGGCGAAATTAGCTGGAGTTAGCTATATTGTAGTGGGTAGACCTATCACTCAATCAAATGAACCGCAAAAAGTAATAGAGCAGATTAATATCGATATGAGTTAAAACGGCTAATATTAATCTAATTCTCTATGTTTAATTATGACTGAGTCGTTATAAATTGTCATAAAATGAGCCGCCAATGCTTCTGTCAGATACACTGAACGATGATGGCCTCCAGTACAACCTATCGACACTGTGATATAAGCGCGTTGGCTATCGATAATTTGTGGGATCCATTCACCGATAAATGTCTTCAGGTCGCTTTCCATCTTTATGACTAGTTCTTGTTTTGAAAGCCAGTCAATTACCTCTTTTTCAAGTCCAGTATGACTTCTCAATTCAGGGACCCAATAAGGATTAGGCAAACAACGGACATCAAACAAATAGTCAGAGTCCCTTGGTGTACCATGTTTAAAGCCAAAAGATTGAAACATGAGTGAAAGCGATTTCTGCTGACCACCGCATACTCTGGTAATTATTGTATTCGCTAATTGATAAATAGTTGTATCACTAGTGTCTATTTGAATATCAGCCATTTCACGTACAGGAGAAATTAAGTCATATTCTTCTAAAATGGCTTCTCTTAGCGGTGTTTCTGCATTACTTAAGGGATGTTTGCGGCGAGTCTCATCATACCGTTTTATTAAAACCGATTTTCCTGCATAAAGATAAAGTACGTCTGTTTTAAAGCGTTCTTTGAGCTTAGTAACTATTTCTGGAAGGTTTTGGAGGTATTTTTTTCCGCTTCGGACGTCAATTCCTATCGCTATTTTATTATGTCTTAAAACTCTTTCAGTAGAGAGAGCAGCTTCAAGCAATTCGAGAGGTAGATTATCAATACAATAATAACCTTGGTCTTCCAGTGTATGTAATGCCTGTGATTTTCCTGCGCCTGACATACCGCTTGCAATTACTAAATGCATGTTTTAAATCACCTGGAATTAAATTATAAAAAAGTATTTAAAAATAAAAGTTTTTAGAAATAAGAACTAAGACAAGTTACCTTTTATTCGATTTGTTATCAATGTATCGAAATAATCAGCTGCTCTTTCTGTATTCCCTGATTTAATTATAGATCCTAGATCTTCTTTTAAAAGTATCTTCTTATTAAATTCAGACAAAAGTATTGAAAAGCTATCATGCTCATTATTCGGAATGATAACACCCAAGAAAACTTGAATTGCTTTTTTATCAGCAGCACTCAGACTTATTCCTTGTTTTAAGACTAATAATGCTGCTCGTGGATGAGTAATATCTAGGTTCGCCCTTGGCAAAGCAATGCCATTGCCTATATAAGTATCTCCTAGCTTTTCACGTGCAATTAAGGCATCAAAAATATCATTTCTGGAAACTTCACTTTGACCTTTTTCTAAAAGAAAAGTTAAAGAGTCGAATACACATTTTTTACTCTCAGTCTTTTTAATAAACTGGACACGTTCTGGAGTTAAGATTGGGAAATGTTTTTTGTCATTCATTTTATATGGGTACCTCAAATCAGAATATGATTATAAGAGAGAGGTACCCAATTTAGTATTAAAGATTATAAATAATCCTTAAGTGTTGTAAGCATTATGCGTATTGCTGCATATTCCGATGACTGCCCTCGTTTCGGTGATGGCTTCGTATTTTCTCTTTATGCTTAAGGATTTGGCGATCTAATTTATCAGCCAGGAAGTCTATTGCAGCATACATATCATGCCCCGTTGCATCTGCAAAAATGTGATTGCCACTAACGTTTAATGAAGCTTCCGCTTTATGGTTATGTTTTTCTATTTCAAGAATGATGTGGATGTTGAGTACTTGATCAAAATGACGTTTAAGGCGAGTTACTTTATCCTTTATATAATTTTCTAGTAAATCGGTAACTTCTACATGATGACCAGTAATTTCAATTTGCATATTATTAACTCCTATCATTGGATTGTACGATTCTTTAACCTGAAAGCCCTTTCAGTAAGATCGCTATGAAGCGGTAAACAATAAATATCCTATTTTTAAATCTCCCTCTCGTTGTTAAAACTAAGCATATGCTTTACGATCGTGAGAAGACGGTATTGATTGTGCTTCACGATATTTAGCGACTGTACGTCGCGCTACATTGATTCCTTGCTCATTAAGCAAGTTTGTCAATTTGTTGTCGCTTAAAGGTTTTTTAGGATCTTCTTTAGCGATGAAGTTTTTGATCATGGCGCGAATGGCCGTTGCTGAACATTCTCCACCCGTATCAGTACTGACATGGCTAGAGAAAAAATACTTGAATTCATAGACACCGCGGGGTGTATGCATATATTTCTTTGTTGTAACTCGGGATACTGTTGACTCATGAATACCTAACTGTGAAGCGAGATCACTTAGTACCATGGGTTTCATGGCTTCGTCGCCATATTGTAAGAAAGGTAGTTGATTTTCAATTATTGCATGAGCTACATTCATAATCGTATTGTTACGATTATCTAGACTATTTATAAACCAGCGAGCTTCTTGCAAGTTTTCTTTTATGTACTTGCTAGCATCCTTCGGTAGTGCATCTTGTTGATTAGTAGTATTCAGCATATCTTCGTAATAACTGTTCACTCTTAGTTCTGTTTGTGTATTCCCATTTAGCGAAATCTTCCACTTGCCACGAATTTTTTTTACGTATACATCCGGCGTAATGTAATCTGTGGAAGATTGGTTGAAGAATTTTCCTGGTTTTGGTTCCAGTGTTCGGATTAATTTTATTAGATCTTGTAAAGCTGAATCCGTAACTCTTAACGCACGCTTGATTCCAACATAATCTCTTTTTTCCAGTAAGTCCAGATGTTTATCTAGTAAGCGATTTGCTTTCTTATAAAGACTATTATTGCTATGTATCTGTTTTAATTGTATTAAAAGGCATTCTCCTAGATCTCTGGCAGCTACTCCGATTGGAGATAAATGTTGCACGTAAGTTAACATTGCTTCAACTTCATCAAATTCTATTAATAAAACATCTTCCAAAGTATGATGAATTTCTTCCAATGATTCGGTTAAGTAGCCATCATCATCCAAATAATCAATAATTAAGGTGGCTATTTGTTTGTCTTGAAAACTCAAATTTGCCATATTAACTTGCCACATTAAATGTTCATGTAAGCCTTCTTCTTGCGAATGCATTGTTTCTAAGAAATCAGAGGTATTGCTCGATAATTCATTGTCTTTTGATGTTTTCCATTCTGGGTCATAAATATCATCCCAATCGGCATCGATAGACATTTCTTCAGGGATAGTCTCGTTTGTTGAATCTGTATTATTGTTATCGATAGTTTTTGTATCAGATGATACTTCAACTTCACTTTGAGTGTTGTTATCGAGGTTACTGTCAGCAGTATTTTCGTTAACAGATTGAGATTCATCTGATCTTTCTAGTAAAGGATTAGAATCAAGAATTTCTTGGATTTCTTGCTCAAGTTCAGTGGATGAGAGTTGCAGTAACTTAATTGCTTGTTGCAATTGGGGAGTCATGGACAAGGATTGTCCAAGCTTTATATTTAGTCCCTGTTTTATCATTTATCGTTTTATGAATCCGATTTAATTTTCAAATTATTGTTTTTATTGTCTTCAAGTTTAGCATGAGAGTTTATTTTTTTTAGAATAAATGATTAATGGTACGGTTATTGCTTTATTAAAAAATATGAGTGCAATTGACGGTAAGAATGATTATAGATTTGATACAATAAAGTGAAGAATTAAGATGCCAATATCAATTAAGGAATCGAATACGAAAAATAGGTGAAAAAAGTAGGGGGGTGTCACTTTAGTGTCATTAAAACAAGAAAAAATGTAGGTTCTTCCCAAGCAAACATTTGGATGTAAATAAGTATTAATCTAAAGCTTGAAATCTTCACCTAAGTAAATATCGCGGACCTGTTTGTTATTTAGAATAGCTTCAGCGTTACCATTAGCAATTATTTCTCCATTTCCCAATACGTAGGCACGATCACATATGCCTAATGTTTCTCTGACATTATGATCGGTTATTAATACTCCGATACCTCTTTTTTTAAGGTGAGAAATTATCTTTTGAATTTCAATCACAGAAACTGGGTCGACTCCAGCAAATGGTTCGTCCAATAAAATAAATGCTGGTTCAGTGGCTAACGCTCTCGCAATTTCAACACGACGTCGCTCACCACCCGATAGACTAATACCCAAGCTATCGCGGATATGTGTAATTTGAAACTCTTCTAGTAAGCTTTCAAGCTTATCGCGGCGTTGTGGCCTGTTTAAATCACCTCGCATTTCAAGAATTGAATAGATGTTATCGGCTACAGTGAGTTTTCTGAAGATGCTCGCTTCTTGAGCTAGGTAACCAATGCCATGACGCGATCTGAGGTGCATGGTCATTTTTGTAAGGTCTACCGCCGATTCAGGGGCTTTTGTAGAGCTGCTAGATTTATTTTTAGCGTTATCTGTCGTATCGCCCCTAAAGCGGTCAGATAACTCATTCTGGATAATTACCGAGCCTTTATCAATAGCTACAAGTCCAACGACCATGTAGAAACAAGTCGTCTTGCCAGCTCCATTTGGGCCTAGTAAACCTACTACTTCAGCGCTGTTAATCTCTAAGGAAATCCCTTTAAGTATCGTGCGTTTGCCATAGCTCTTATGTAAATCTGTTGCGATTAATGAACTCAAAATAATAAATTTTCTTTTTATTTAGTTTTATTGGTAGGGTAGAAGATGGCTTTAACACGACTTTTACCGGCAGCTTTTTTATTGCCCGCTTTGAGTTCACCATTACTAATAGAATATTCTATGTGATTACTGGTGAACTTATCATTGTTCTGAGTAATAGCGGCATTACCATCTAATACAATGCGTTTATTCTCTACTTGATACACCACTCGATTAGCTTGTCCTTTTGCTAATTTACCATCATCCATTTTCTGTTGAAATTTTACGGGTGATCCTGTGGCTGTAATTCTAGAAATTTTACCACCGGGCGCATTAATCTCAATTTTGGCTGCTCGAATATTCAGACTGCCTTGTACTATTGAAACATTTCCTTCATAGACACCTAAGCCTTTCGTTTTATTGAACAAGACACTATCAGCATCAATATACACTGGCTTTTCAATATCATCCTTTAAAGCATGAGCTGGTGAAGCGAATACAAAAGTAGCAGTAATCAGTACAGCTGCCAAAACAGGTTTATTTGGCAGGGTTAAATTTAGCTTGTACATTCTTAAGTATCCTTAGTTCCTGTTCATCAAGTTTAGTGCTAAAACCGATTCCTTTTAATTCTCCAGTAATTGAGGAGAAACTTAATTCTTTATCAGTAGATATTTCACGGTTATTAGGATTATAGGTTAAATCTGAGGTCAGCAATTTAAAATTTTCTGCTTCCTTATTACCTTCTTTTATAACTTCAACTGTATCTTCTAGGATAATAGGGCCGTTTCTTCTGGCTTGTTGAGCTTGATTTGCTGTAATAAAAATCTTGGTGTTGTCGACATCACGTGCTTCAATCGCGGGCTTTATAATTTTGCTGGCACTCGTTGATTGCTGATGGACTAAATGTTGCCCTTTAATAAGGTATTTCAAGCTGCCATTAGGGTACGTATTCAGTATGGTAAAATCAGATAAATAGTAATCGATTTGTTTATCTTGTTTGTTAAAAACGAAATCTTTATACGTTAACCAAGTAGAATTCAGCCACGTAAAACCCACTGCAACAATGATCGCAAATACCAAAAAGAAGAAACCATTTCTATTCATAAAATACTGCCTAGTATTTTAGGCACTTTTTTGGTTTTAAAAGTCAGTGTTAAATTCATTATTAAGTATAAAATTTATGAACTCGGGTTTTGAAGGTAGCTTTGTAATAAATCATTTAATTTATTTTGTGCCATTAAAATATATTCACAGGCTTCACGACCTGCACCTTTACCTCCATTTCCTTCAGTCGTCATGTGTGCCTGCTGTTTTACAAACCAGTGTGCATCGCCCACTGCTATCGCTAATCCCACTTGACTCATAACGGGTAAATCAATGACATCATCACCAACATACGCTATTTCTTCTTTTGTAAATCCAGTTTTCTTTAGTAAATCTCTAAAAGCAGGGCGTTTGTCACGATAGCCTTGAAAGATTAATTCAGGTGAGAGTTTAAGGTTGTTTGCACGATGCATAACCAAATCAGATTTACGACCAGTGATTATAGCCACTTCAACACCACTTTCAATAAGCATTCGGATACCATGACCATCTTTAGAATTAAAAGCTTTGACTTCCTCTCCTTGATTATCGAAGTATAAACTTCCGTCTGTTAGAACGCCGTCCACATCAAATATGACGCATTTAATGGCTTTAGCTCTTTCAGTTAATTCATCGACACTCAGTGCTGTTTGATGAAGTGATTCTTTATTTAGTAAATCGTTCATGCCATTTGATCCATTAAAAAATTAAATTAAACAATCCCAGCTTTAAGTAAATCATGCATATGAATAATACCTTCAACCTTGTTGCTAGAATCAACAACTGGCAATACTGTGATTTGTTTATCTTGCATTAAATTAACAACATTCACTGCTAGTTCGTTGGCTTGGGTGCTAATACATTTTTGGTGAGCTATTTCACCTATATTAATATTTTTTAAATCAATACCTTCTTCAAAAGCACGTCTCAAGTCTCCATCTGTGAAGATACCAAAAAGTGTATTGTCAGAATTTACTACTAAGGTGGCTCCCAGTTTCTTTCCTGTAATTTCTAAAATAGCTTCGTTCAATGAAGTACTCGGTAAACAGATGGGTGTTGCTTCACCACTGTGCATAATATCTCGAACATGGACTAACAGGCGTTTACCTAATCTACCGCCCGGATGCGATCTCGCGAAATCTTCAGCGGTGAAACCTCGTGCTTCTAATAATGCTACTGCTAAAGCATCACCTAAAACCAAAGTAACTGTAGTACTAGAGGTCGGGGCTAAACCCATTGGGCAAGCTTCTTTATCAACACTGATATTTAAATGATGATCAGATATCTTAGCTAATTCAGATTGTTGATCGCCAGACATACCAATCACTTTAGCACCTAGCCTTTTTACTAGGCCTGCAAGAGTAATGACTTCTTCGGTATTTCCAGAGTTTGAAATAGCAATAACAACATCTTCTCCAGTGATCATTCCTAAATCACCATGTAAGGCTTCACCAGGATGCACAAAGAATGCAGGTGTACCTGTACTCGCTAAAGTAGCTGCAATTTTATTACTTATGTGCCCAGATTTCCCCATACCAGAAACTATTACACGTCCCTTACAGGCTAATATCGCTTCGCATGATTTGCTGAATTCATCATCTAAACGTTCTTTTAAAGCTTGTATTGCTTCAATTTCAGCGGCAATGACTGCATTCGCTAAACCAATGAAGTCATGATTTTTTTGCTTAGTGCTGTTAGGTGCGTTAGACATAAGTTAGTACTTTTGAGCGTGATAGTAATTGTTATCAAGCATTGTTAGTAAACGTGTTTTAACGCAAGCATGCTATTGAACTGTTTGAAAGTAAAGTAGACCTTGGTATGCAAAGAATCCAGCTAGTAAGAGTATTCCCTTTGAGCGCGTTAATTTGTATCTAGATTCTCTAGATGGTCCAACACAAAATACGATTAATATTACGGTTGCAGCAAGCATTACCCAACTATCTCTATCTAAAACACCAGCGGGAATGTCAAGTGGTTCAATTAATGCCGGTATAGGTAAAACAGCAAGCGTATTGAATAGATTTGAACCTACAATATTTCCTACTGCCAAATCAGTTTCACCTTTACGAGCACTGCTAATGGTTGCTGCGAGCTCTGGTAAACTCGTTCCAATAGCAACTATCGTTAAACCAATGACTAAATCACTTACCCCAAGTGCACTAGCTATATTAGAAGCTCCAAAAACTAATAAATTAGAACTGACTAACAATATGATAAGACCAAATATAGTCCAAAAGATGGAATTTTTTAGTGGCATCTCGTCAGGTAATTCAACGAGGGTTTCATCAACTAAAGGGTCATGTGTGTTGCGATCCTTAGTTGCAGAATAAACCATCCATAACAACACTAGAAACATCACAATAATTAAAATGATGCTATCAAGACGAGAGAAAAAGCCGTCTGCCATTAACAAGCAAGCGAGTACTGCTGTAGAAAGTACCAATGGTATTTCTTGTTTTAGTAAACGGGAATGCACAGGTAATACAAAAAATATTGCAGTAAGTCCAAGTACCAATGTGATATTGGTGATATTCGATCCTAAAGCATTACCTATGCCTAAGCTTGGATTACCTTTAAAAGCAGCGGTCGCCGAGACTATCATTTCAGGTGCTGAAGTTCCAAAGCCAATGATTAACATACCGACAATCAAAGGAGATATGCCCAGAATTCTAGCAATATTCGAAGCACCTTCGATAAAGCGATCAGCACTCCATATTAATAGAAATAAGCCGACCAGAATGGCTGCAGTAAAAGTCATCATAGAAAAATATAGGGAGTGAAATAAAACGCAGAATTATACAGTCTTTAATCAGTTGCGGAAAATAATCACAATGTTGATTCATATATTATTAACTTTCCTTTATGTCATAGTAGTCAGACCTGTTTTGTAAAATAATAAATTCTGTCTAAAATTAAAAAACGGACAAATAAAGTTATTTTTTTGATAGATACATTAATGGGGACAGTAAATTTATTGGAATGAAGGAATTATTATAAATAGTATAAATTATTCATAAAAGCACATTATAACTAAAGCACATCATAACTATTAGAGAACCAAATTTTAATAAATTGGTTTTAAGGTTTAATATAATCTAAAAGAGATTTAAAATGCGCACCATCCAAATAGATTAGGAGAGACGAGTGAGAATATTGGCTTTTGGCCCAAACGGGAGTGGTAAAGGTACTCAAGGTACCATCATCAAAGAAAGATATGGTTTGGATCATATAGAGTCTGGTGCAATTTTTCGACATCATATTAAAGCGGGAACTGAGTTGGGAGTTAAAGCGAAAGCTTATATTGATGAAGGTAATTTAGTCCCTGATGATCTTACCATTCCAATGGTAGTTGAAGCTTTAAGCAAATCAAATGATAGGGGTTGGATTCTAGACGGATTTCCCCGCTCACTTGAACAAGCTAAAGTCTTGCAAGAAACATTACGTGAAAAAAAGATTCACATTGATTATATCTTTGAAATTAAACTCGATCGTGAAGAAGCCAAAAGACGCATCATGGGCCGTCGCATATGTGCTATCGATAATAATCACCCTAATCACATTGCCATTGCTGCACTACATCCAGTTGAAAAAGATGGCGAATTAGTATGTCGTGTTTGTGGTGGTCGTTTATCTATGCGGGAAGATGACCAAGATGAAGATGCTATTAATCAACGTCACGATATTTATTATGATGAAATATCTTGCACAATGGCAGCTGTTAACTTTTACAAAGAGAATAGTGGAGCGCGCTTTATTTCAGTAGAAGGTGATCGAGGAATAAGCGAGATTGCTGAAGAAATTTTGAGCGAAATAGAAGAAGGTGAAGCGATTAAACTTCGCCAAAGATTTAACTAAAAAGATGAATGACTAGATAAAACCTGAGTGGCTTAAGTCCTCAGGTTTTTTTATTTATTATCTACACGAAAATAAAATTAAGTAAAAGCATATGAATAAGCAAAAAATCATTCAAAAACTACAAAACATGGCTAAAGAAGGGAGAAAACCTTCAGAAATGTTGCGATATTTGGTGCTAGATTTAGGTGAAGAGCAGCAACTAGAACTGATGTTGAGGTTTACAGAAGCTTTCGATGTCACACTCGGCGAAGTCACTGCAATAGGTGGTTGGTGGCATGATGATAGCGCTGAATTGAATGATAGGGATATTGATGCGTATATTTCCCCAATGATTACTAGCTGGATTTCAAACTAAATTCATAATGAAAAATAACCGCACTGTTGAGCTTGTTGGACATACACTATACCTTTTAGATGATTTTAGAAACCTAAGTGATAGAACTAAGTGATAAAACTAAGTTAGTAAGCAAACCTACTAAAATTAGCAACGCCAAACACGTAAAAAGTGGGAGGTGTCTTTCGACAAGCTCAGGAACCTAATTCGACGAGCACAACAGAACTGTCATTTTTAATCAATGTTTACGCTTGTTTAACCTTGATTCGTTTATCAATTACGTTCTTTAGTGCAATCAACAATCCCATGACTAAAAATGCGCCTGGGGGCAAGATTGCTAATAAAAAGCCTTGGTAGTTATCAAATAAAGTCAGCGTCCAGCTTTCAGCAATTGAGCCGAACATGAGTGATGCGCCTGATAATAGTGTGCCACTTCCTAGTATTTCTCTAATAGCACCTAATGCAACTAATACTAAAGTAAATCCTACTCCCATCATAAAGCCATCGAGCGTGGCTCTAGGGATATCATTCTTTGAAGCAAAAGCTTCTGCACGTCCTATGATCAAACAGTTGGTCACAATCAGTGGAATAAAGATACCTAGGACACTATGTAACTCTGGAGTGATAGCATTCATGCTGAGATCGATAATAGTCACAATAGAAGCGATGACTAATACGTAATAAGGAATACGTATTTCTTTTCGAACCCAATTACGCGTGAAAGCGATAATCATGTTGGAGCAGCTTAAGGTAATAATGGTTGCAATACCCAGCCCAAGTCCATTGATTATGTTACCTGTAACGGCGAGTAAGGGACATAAACCGAGTAACTGAACCATGCCCGCATTGTTTGTCCAGAGTGCATCTCTGGTGATTTTTCCATACGATAATTGGCGATTAGGTTTACTCTCAGAATCAACTGCGTCTACTTCAACATCAATTTGATCTGGTGATGTGGCAGACATTAGTTTGACTCCTGGTTGTTATTGTTACTGATGCTTTTAGTTTCAAGCGTAAACAAAGCATTCATATTATCTTGAGCATAAAGTAGAGTGCTTTTTACTGCGTTGACAATGGCACGAGGTGTAATGGTAGCTCCCGTAAACTGATCAAATTCACCATTATCTTTTTTAACATTCCAAGCTGATAGTTCAGGGTTACTCAGTGACTTATAATTGAAGTCTAATACCCAGGGGGTTTTGTTTGGAGGTGTTTTTTTGATTTCCATTTTATCCCCTAAACC
>CALFUP010000183.1 GCA_937929875.1 uncultured Cocleimonas sp.
TGATCTTCGCCACTCGTTTTCAGGCATAGGAGAAGATGTGGTAGGTGCGACATATTGCGCCGCAGACGGCCATGTCAATCCATTGCACCTACACAGTGCTTTACGTTCTGCAGTTATGACTTTGGGTGGTACTATTATTTCCAATGCCAAAGTCACGCAAGTTTTTCCCATTAGAAATGGTGGGTTTGAATTATCTTTGCTCAATGGAAATCGCTTCAAAACAGATCGCGTCATACTTGCAGCAGGACTTGGAGCCAATTCCTTAGCTAAACAACTAGGTTTTAGTACTCAAGTTCGACCGCAACGTGGAGAGTTACTTATCACTGAAAAGCTATCCGAACAGCTCCCTTTTCTTTCCAGCACCATACGTCAGGTTAATGAGGGTGGAATACAAATAGGAGGCACCAAGGAAGATGCAGGTTTAGATGACAGTGAAACACTTGGCGTTATGACAAAGCTCGCGCAACATGCAGTACAAGTTTATCCTAAGTTGGCTGATGTAAGAGTCGTAAGGTCGTGGGGTGCATTAAGGATATTATCTCCCGATGGTTATCCGGTTTATGCGCAATCTCAAGAATACCCAGGGGCATATTTTGCGACCTGTCATAGTGGAGTTACCTTAGCGTCACTGCATAGCTCATTATTAGCAGAATGGATTATTGATGATTCACATGCAGCAACTCTGGAGGCATTTAATGAAAATCGATTCTCGCTTTCAAACGCGGCCTAATACAACTATTTGCCTAACAATCGATGGTGAACCGGTTATGGCAAAATCTGGTGATACAGTTGCAGCTGCATTATTGGCTCATTCTGGCAATGCTTCACGCCTAACTGGCAAAGGCTCACCTCGTACGGCTTTCTGTATGATGGGAGTTTGCTTCGATTGCTTAGTAGAAGTTGATGGACATCCAAATGTACAAGGGTGCATGACTCAAGTTCGTGAAAGAATGGCCATACGCAAACCCAAAGGTTTCCGGACATTAAGCGGAGACACTGAAGATGCCTGATGTCGATATCATTATTATCGGTGCTGGCCCTGCAGGAATGGCCGCCGCCGCTACCGCAGCCAATGAAGGCGCAAAGGTATTACTCTTAGATGAACAACCCCAGGCTGGTGGACAAATCTATCGTAACGTCGAAAATAATGTCGGAAATAGCGTCGATGCAAATGCAGTAGATTACCTAGGTAAAGATTATACAGCTGGCAATTCACTTGTTCAGGCACTTGAGCATAGCAATATTACAGTAAAGTTTGGTGCAACCGTATGGAGGCTTGATGAAGGACCACGCGTTGTTTGGTCTCAAAATGGCATTAGTCAAGTGTCATTAGCTAAACATGTGCTTTTGGCTACTGGAGCGCAAGAACGCCCTGTGCCCTTTCCAGGCTGGACTCTGCCTGGCGTTATGTCGGCTGGTGCTTCGCAAATTTTAATGAAAACATCAAGCCTTCTGCCACGTGATGCAGTTTTAGCGGGATCTGGTCCACTGCTGTATCTTATTGCCGCGCAAATGATAAAAGCCGGTGCTCCACCAAAAGCGTTAGTGGAGACGCAAACATTAAAAATGTTATTAGGTGCTTCTCGGTATTTCCCGCGTGCCTTACTTGCAGCACCAACACTCTTCAAAGGTCTGAGTTTATTAGGTAAAATCAAAGCGGCAGGTGTAAAACGATACACAAGCGCATCTAGCTTTCGAGCCATTGCTGAAGATGATGGTTCTATTACATTCAGTTTCGATTCTAAAGGTAGAAGAAATAGTCTCTCAACTCCACTTCTTCTTACACATCAAGGCGTTGTTCCTTCTACGCATATGAGTCGAGCAAGTGGTATAAGTCACGAGTGGAATGAGTTACAAGGCGCATTTCAACCAATTACTAACGAATGGGGGCAAACCGAATTACAAGGTTTTCATGTTGCAGGCGATGGGGCTGGAATCGGTGGTGCTGAGACCGCGAAAGCAGCTGGGCGATTAGCAGCGTTTGATATCCTTTATCAACTAAGTCACCTAAGCCAAAACTCTCGCGATCAGAAATCTAAGATAGATCGTAAAGCGTTTAATCGAGCTTTATCAATTCGCCCCCTGCTAGATGCACTTTACGCTCCATTACCTGAATTTCTCTCGCCACCTGATGAAACGATCGTTTGTCGCTGTGAGGAAGTCACAGCCGCAGAAGTTCGACAATCTCTTAACCTAGGTGCACATGGCCCACGACAAGTTAAAACTGATATCCGTGCAGGTATGGGTCCTTGCCAAGGGAGAATGTGTGATCTGACTGTTCGTGGAATTCTAGTGGCTAGTGGCGCTAAACCTAGTCCAGCTCGTGCTAGATCTCCGATAAAACCTATTAAGCTTGGTGAATTAGCAAATCTTAAAATACCTGAAGATTCATTATAGAAACGAAAGTTCTGTTAGCACTCATACTGAGCTTCATCTAAGTATGTTGAACTTCTTGCTCTGAGCTCGTCGAGGACTTATATTGAGATTGGTCGAAATGCTAGTATTGAGCCTAATCGAAATGACACCCCCCTACTTTTTGAGGTAGTTTATTAATGAGATACGGCATAGATTTATTCCAAATCACTTTTCTATTCAAATAAGTCGTTTAGCGACTTGCTTTAGTTCGCTTTATCTACTAATTTCATATAGCTACTCATTAAAAAAAATATACATGTCAAATACCCCCATTCTTGAAATTACAAACATCCATAAACGCTTCGGAGACTTAGAGGTTTTACATGGCATTTCTCTCACTGCGGAAAAAGGTGATGTGATCTCATTGATTGGATCTTCAGGCTCAGGAAAGTCCACTTTTCTTCGTTGTATCAACCTATTAGAAATGCCAGAACAAGGCGAGATTGCTTTAGACGGGAAAAATATTGATTTCAAGAATATTAAGTCTGGGCGTATAGCCACTGATGAAAATCAAGTTAAAAACTTACGCTCTAGAATCAGTATGGTTTTTCAGCAGTTTAATCTTTGGTCTCATCTAACTATTTTACAAAACGTAACTGAAGCGCCGATGCGAGTACAAGGGCTTTCGCGAGCGGAAGCAGAAGAAATCGGCATGGCCTTCTTAGAAAAAGTAGGTATTGCTCAAAAAGCGGACTCTTACCCAAGTTCATTATCCGGTGGTCAACAACAACGTGTCGCTATTGCCCGAGCACTCGCTATGCGTCCTGAAGCAATATTATTTGACGAGCCCACCTCAGCATTAGATCCTGAATTAGTGGGTGAAGTATTAGGCGTAATGCGCAAGCTCGCAGAAGAAGGCACTACAATGATAGTCGTTACCCATGAAATGGATTTTGCCCGTGATGTATCGAACAAAGCATTATTCCTACATCAAGGAAAAATAGAAGAATCAGGCGTTCCACTTGAGATGTTTAACTCACCGAAAACGGAACGCTTACAACAGTTTTTATCTAACTAACGTTTTATATTTCTAACGTTAAATTAAAATAACGTAACGAATCGCCTCATCGTTTACGCCCTTACTTATTTTTGAGGCCATGGAGAGAAGAATGAAAAAGATTATATTACCAGTAGCATTAGCCTTGTCTGTTTTAACAACCCCAGTTATGGCTGACAAAATTCGCATTGCCACAGAAGGCGCTTATGCTCCTTGGAATTTTTTAGATGATGATGGCAAGCTAGCTGGCTTCGAAATTGATCTTGGTAACGCATTGTGTGCAGAAGCAAAACTTGATTGTGAATTTAAAGCAAATGAGTGGGATTCAATCATTCCTAACTTAATCGCTGGTAACTACAACGCTATCATGGCTGGTATGTCTATCACTGCTGAACGCCAGAAAAAAATCTTATTCAGTAACGAATACTATCCAGTAAACAAGTCAAAATTAGCAACTGAGAGTGGCACAAAAGTTGACGTGGATAACATTAAAGGTATGAAAATTGGTGTTCAAGGTGCAACCGTTCAAGCAGACTGGCTAGAGAAAAATTTAGGCGCTGATAACACGATTAAGTCTTATGAAAAATCTGATCAAACTGTTGCTGCACTTTATGGTGGTGAAGTCGACATAGTATTAGCTGGTGATGGTGCTTATGACGAGGTTATTGCTGCTTCAAAAGGTAAATTAGTCTTTGTTGGCCCTGGTTATGACATTGGTGGTGGTATTGGTATTGGTATGCTCAAAACTAACACTGAGTTAGCAGGTAAATTTAATGCTGCAATTGCCACATTAAAAGCTAATGGTACTGTTGATACTCTAATCAAAAAGTATTTCAAAAAAGGTCCTTTCTATTCAGTCACTATGGATAGCCTAAAAGACAAAATATCAGCTTTATCAGCTCGTGTTGACGCTTTAGAAAAGAAATAGTTTTTAGCTATTAATCATCCTCTGTTGATTTATTCCAATCAGCGGAGGATGCATTAAGCTCTATTTATTAAAATCCTAAAAACCAATCAAAAACAAATTCCACATCGTAACTTCCTGAAGTGATGTTCTCAAACACATGCCAATAAAATCATGCTAGAAATAATATGTTAGAAATTATGCCAGACTGGCTACTATCTTGGTTTAGTGATGACTCCTTAGAGATGATTGACTATTTAACTAATGGTAAGCATCTTACGTGGTATGCGAGTGTTCGATACACACTATTTGCAGCTGTGCTAAGCGCCCTATTCGCCATTGGCTTTGGTTTGATTGGTGCTGCATTAAAACAATCTGGATTTTTCCTTTTTCGCTGGATTGGTAATTTCTACACCGCTATTGTGCGCGGCATCCCAGACATACTCTTTATTCTTTTCTTTCCCTTAGCTATAGAACAAGGGGTGGAATACTTTATTGCTCGCAGTAAATGTACCGCTGAACAAATAGCAACATCTGTTAACTGGCCTCCTTGTGAAGCGGCGCAATGGTTTCTTACCACCAATGACTACCTACTTATGGCCTGCTTATCCTTAGGTTTAGTTTATGGAGCATTTGTTGCAAATGTAATCTATGGCGCTCTACAGGCTGTCCCAAAAGGACAATTAGAAGCAGCATCGGCTTATGGTTTCAATCAAAAGCAAATTTTCTGGAAATTTAAAATCCGTCAAATGTGGGCTTATGCTCTACCTGGTTTATCTAATATCTGGATGTTATTGATTAAAGCCACGGCTTTCCTATCTTTACTCCAAGTCACTGACATTGTTTATTGGGCTGGATTATTGGGCACTGCCAATTATTTTCCAAGCGCTGGTATGGTTCACCCCAATTGGAACTTCCAATATTATTTTGTGTTGTTCGTATTTTATATTTTATTGACCATGGTCTCTGAAAAGTTCTTTAACATGCTGCAAGCAAAGGCTTCACGAGGCATGTCGGTGGTAGAGCGATGATCGATGCGATTATGAACAGCGCTATTATTCAAGAAATCATTCTTCTTGCTAAGCCTGCCTTGTTTAATGCTTATTTTGCTTTAGCCTCAATTCCTATCGGTTTTCCGTTTGCTATATTTTTAGCTCTTGGAAAATTCAGTACTAACAAATGGATATCATTGCCAGCACGTGCATTTATTTATGCTTTTCGTGGCTCCCCCCTGTTTATCCAGTTCTTTATGTTTTACGCTTTAATGCTATCTTTGAATAAAGTCTTATGGAAACCTTGGGGAATAGATGAGTGGGTATTGCACCCCTTGTTTATCGGTCCTTTTGTACTTATTTTAAACACCGGAGCCTATGCGGCAGAGATTTTCTATGGCGCTTTACGCACTATTCCAAAAGGAGAAGTAGAAGCCGCGAAAGCAATGGGAATGAGTAAAAGCCAAGTCTTTAAAACAGTGACTTGGCCAAATATGTTACGCCTTTCATGGCCTGCATATACCAATGAAATGGTGTTTTTATTCCATTCAACCTCTCTTGTTTATTTCACCCTTCCTGTTATAAACGAACAGAAAGACCTAATGAATAAGGCTGGCGAACTATTTGAGAAGGATTACAATATCTATTTACATTTTGGTGTCGCAGGTTTGTATTTTTTAATCGCCTCTTTGATTATTTTTTACCTATCTGAGTTAATGAGAAGGCGATTAAATAGACACTTGGCTTAATTCGTAAGCAGCTTTCATTCCTTAAGTGAAAGACCAAGCAACAAGCATCTGAATAAATATGTGTAAATAGTAGGGGGGTGTGCTCAATGAGATTTTTTTCATTATTCCCCCCAGATTTTCTCATTTAAACTCAATAATATACGCTTCGTATTCCCTTTTAGTGAATTTAAACACTATTCCCGCTATGATTGACGGCTTATTAAAAATCATTCCCCAGGAACTATTGTGAGCAAAAAAACTGCCCTACGTCGTAAAGCTATGTTAATCATTATGGATGGAGTCGGTGTTAACCCCAGCAAAACGAATAATGCTTTTCATGAAGCTAACACACCCACATTAGATAAATATTTTGGTAATTATCCTCACACAACGTTGCAAGCATCAGGGAATGCCGTTGGTTTACCCGATGGTCAAATGGGTAACTCAGAAGTTGGGCATTTAACCATTGGTTGCGGTTCGATCGTTAGACAAAACCTCGTTCGGATTGATGATGCCATTGAAGACGGAAGCTTTCAAAAGAACGATGTTTTAATAGCCGCAATGAATACGGCTAAAGAAAATAATAGACCTTTGCATTTAGTTGGCTTGGTCTCTGATGGTGGTGTTCACAGCCACGTTGATCACCTATGCTCCTTAATCGAGATGTGCAATATAAATGGTGTTACGCCAGCAATTCACGCAATTACCGATGGTCGTGATACCTCACCAAAATCGGCCAAAAAATACTTACAGCAGGTCGTTGACGCGCTGGATACATTCGGCGGACAAATAGCAACTGTAGCTGGGCGTTTTTACTCAATGGATCGAGATAACCGCTGGGACCGCACTCAAATTGGCTGGGAAATGATGGTTAATCACAAAGGTGAAACTGCCAATAATATTATCCAAGCAATAGATAATGCCTACGCCAACGGCGAAACAGACGAATTCGTGTTACCACGCATTATGCCGAATGCACCTAGAGTTCAAGGCGATGACACATTGATATTTTTCAACTTTAGAAATGATCGTCCGCGCCAATTAGCTGCCGCCTTATGCTTATCTGATTTCAATGACTTTGATCGTGGTGATTTCAAGCCAATAAACGTAACGTGCATGACTGAATACGAAAAACGTTTGGCGACTCCCATCGTTTTCTTACCAGAAAGTCCTGAAACCAACATTGCCGAAACCTTGAGTCTTGCAAACTGTAAACAACTTCATTGCTCGGAAACCGAAAAATATGCACACGTAACCTTCTTTTTAAATGGAGGTCGTGAAGAACCATACAAAGGCGAAGATCGCATTATGGTTCCCTCCCCTGATGTAATTACATACGATGAATGCCCTGAGATGAGCGCTAAAGAGGTCGCAGATGAGATCATCAAATCAGCGAATTCCCAAGAGCATGATTTTATCGTAGTTAACTTTGCCAATGGTGACATGGTAGGTCATACCGCAATTCCTGAGCCCATCATAAAAGCCGTTGAAACCTTGGATAGAGAAGTTGGACGTGTTTTAGACGCAGCTATTGCAAATGATTACTCGGTACTATTAACCGCTGATCACGGAAATTGCGATGAATATATTGATCCATTTACCAAAGAACCTAATACCCAACATACTGTTTACCCTGTTCCTTGCCTTATCCTAGATAAGTCTTTCTGGCGTTTACGTACAGGCGGTGGATTAGGGAATATTGCGCCGACTATTTTAGAATTAATGGGGCTTGAGCAACCTAAAGGCATGCAGTGCAAATCATTATTATTAGAAGAAATGACCGCTGAGCTTGCAGCTAAAGATGCTGCTTACTAACTTTGAGTAATAGTTCTTTGCACTTTAACGGCTTAAATAAGCCGTTAATTCTTGAATAATTCAGTCATTGAGTTTTTTATCGCTTAGATATAACCATCAATAACTGAGGTAAGTGAAAACCCACCCACATTGAGTAGACTATTGTTTAATTATTAAACAAAACAGTGGTCTAAAATCAATGAGACTCAACACACTATCGCTTTTTATATTTTTTGGATTACTGATTTTCAATGCGAGTAGCTTTGCATCGAACAATGGGCAAAACACTTATCAACCCAGTGTACACACAGAGCCTCAGCAATTCGCTGGTGTACTGGAGTCACACAATACGGTTCGTGCAAAATTCAAGCAAGTACCTCTCACCTGGTCTAACTCTCTCGCAGGCTATGCCCAAAAATGGGTAGATCATCTTGCAAACACAAGAAATTGTGCAATGGTCCATCGTCCTAACTACAAACATGAATATGAAAGTGATCGCTTTTTACAAGTAAATGGTGAGAATCTATTTTGGGCTAGCCCGGAAGTTTTTGAAGATGGAACTAAACTATTGCAACATTTCACCCCTAAAGAAGTAGTGAAAGCCTGGGCCATAGAAGAAAACTATTACGATTATCAAAGCAATAGCTGTCAACCAGGCGAACAATGCGGACATTTCACACAAATGGTTTGGCATGAGTCACGTCAAGTCGGTTGCGCAAAAGCAATATGCCCCGATAAATCACAGATTTGGGCGTGTAATTATTACCCTCGTGGAAACTATATTGGTGAATTACCATACTAAGCTGAAAAACTCTGGAAAACTATGATTGAACGTGGGTAAATTCGCTAACACCTTATCAGCACTATCCATCCTCTTCCATTTTTTATCGCTATTCATCTAAATGCTTTCGATTGGGAACAACAGTATTTGAGTTATTTACGCGAAAAAAGTGGGGGGGTGTCTTTTCTCTAGATGCTTTTATCTATAGTCCTTTATCTATAAGCCTTTTATTAGAAACTCAGCTCATAGTTAGTATTGTTAGAACCCAATCCTTTATCCATAGGGTAGAATTCCAAAGCCTCTTCTTCAATCATAGGGAAGTCATCAATTTCTGCATCAAGCCATGCTTGGTAAGAATCAGAGGGCAGAATCACTGGCATACGAGGATGAATATGACTGATTGAGGGGAAGGCTTCTCTGGTTATCACAGTACAACTTTGCAAAACTTCTCCGCTGTGGGTATCTGTCCAATGTTCATATAAACCCGCAAACGCAAACATTGTTTTATCTTCCAGTCCAATCCAAAACGGTTGTTTACCTGCAATTTTTCCATTCACTCTAATCTTTGCCCATTC
>CALFUP010000184.1 GCA_937929875.1 uncultured Cocleimonas sp.
CGTTATCACGAAAGAGGTTAACTTCAAGCTAAAGAAGTCATCTCGTTTACGCTATCAGACCATTGTTTAGTATCTAACAATGCCGCACGATTCATAAATGGCTTTCCTTTCATACGCGATAAACGTTTTGCAGAAACATCAGTTTGTTTAATATGAGCCTCATCCAAATCCTGAATTGCTGCTATGCGGTTGTTGCAGACTAATACCATATCGCAACCAGCCGTCATTGCTGCTTCGGCACGGTTAGCAAAATCACCAACCACAGATGCCGCTTCCATAGTCAAATCATCGCTAAAAATTACGCCATCAAATTTTAATTCATTACGTAAAACTTGCTGTAACCAATAGGGTGAAAACCCTGCAGGATTCTTATCCAGTGATTCATAAATTACATGCGCTGGCATCACTGCATCTAAACCTTGTTTGATCAACTCGGCAAATGGAATGATATCTTCTGCCCAAATTTGTTCTTTACTGCGGCGATCAACGGGAATTTCATGGTGTGAATCTTCAACGACTGCTCCATGACCCGGGAAATGCTTACCTGTAGAAGCCATACCGGCTTCACGCATCCCTTTTATATAGTCACTTGCCAAATTTGAGATAACATTCGGGTCGCGATTAAACGAACGATCGCCAATGACGCCGCTTACACCATAATTAATGTCGAGAACGGGAGCAAAGCTAAAATCAATATCCATCGCTCGAACTTCAGATGCCATTAGCCATCCGTGGGAATAAGCCTTCTGAGTTGGATCATCAGACTCCGCTAAACTTGCAATCGCGGGTAATTCGGTAAACTCAGTGCGAAAACGTTGTACCCGCCCTCCTTCATGATCTACTGCAATTAAAAGTTCTTTATTCGAACCCTCTACCGCTTTACGAACATCTTTGATCAATGCAGATAGTTGCTCAACGGACTCATAGTTACGACTAAAAAATATAATACCGCCAGCAAGTGGATGCTTTAATAATTCATTCTCTTCACTGCTTAGTTCAAGCCCTTCTAAATCAAGCATAACTGGTGCAATTGCCATTGGAACCCCATTTTTAGTAGTTATGTTTATATTAATATTTGCTGAAAATATTTTTTATCAACAATTATACAGTGTGATTCTGAGGAACCAAAATATATAAAATATAAGAACTATAGTTATTCTAAAAAGCGTTGTAAGAAATCATACAGAGGAAGATCTTTAGAATTTCGTTGAATAAACAGTGATTAATAATGATTAGAAAAAAACTAGCAAAGCATATTTTTATTCTCAAAAAGTGGGGGGGTGTCATTTTAAATCACTTTGAACAGTAAATTCTTATTTATATGACTAATCATCATTACAAACGTAATTGTATAAAAAGTTACCACTTATTCTATCCAATTAGACCGTTAATCGGTGTCGCGGAATCTTTATAAATAACCTTCTGTCAGTATCTATATTAAACAAATAAAGATAATTATAAGTTGGAAAACGTAATTAAGGCCTTGTAAAAACTTCTCGATTTAACCAACGTCAACTTACGCTAGTTTATCCTTATTAATACATTTTTAGCAGTACGTTTCTAGCAGTACTAAAGTAACAGCAAGATATTTTGAAATAATAATCATTATAAGGATATAACGATGTCACAGGATTACAGCAATATGAATTTTACAAACAATACGAGGCAGAGATACAGTGATGTAGATGTCATCTCAACTCAGGGACGAATTGGCAGAAAGCGCTATTTCGTCTACTCTATGATTTTACCTGCACTCGTATTTTGGGCAATTTCAACCATAGCCGCATTGATTTCATACTTACCATTTGCCAATGATTCATTGTTTTATGCGGTAATAGGTATCGCGATTCTTGCTGCAGCATGGATGATGGTGCATTTAACTATTCAACGTTGTCACGATTTCAATAAAGGAAACTCGCTGGCATTATTAGCTGTAATACCATTTGCCAATTTAGTGTTTGCACTCATACCAGGAACCAATGGTTTAAATAGTTATGGTGAAGTGCCTAAGCCTGCATCATGGTTATTTAAAGCATCATTTTATGCGCTAATTGTATTCTTAGTGGGTTTAGTCATCTATGCCTTAACACAATTT
This sequence comes from uncultured Cocleimonas sp., assembly GCA_937929875.1. Lineage (GTDB taxonomy): Bacteria > Pseudomonadota > Gammaproteobacteria > Thiotrichales > Thiotrichaceae > Cocleimonas. The sequence continues at coordinate 2,096 of CALFUP010000184.1, forward strand.
CAGATTATTGAAACTATTAGCCAAATACTTAGTACTGTATTAACACTATTCTAAGCAACTAAAAATATACTCTGTCATTCAGACTGTAATAATGGAGTTGCTATCGCAAGTCGCTGAGAACTAATCTACAGCGACTTGGTCACTTCGTTTCGCATTAAACATATTCGCCAGTTTCTGGAAAAACCCTTTGATATCTTCAACAATAAGATACAACGTTGGTATTAACACCAAGGTCAATAAGGTCGCGAACAAGATACCAAAACCTAAAGAAACCGCCATCGGAATTAGAAACTGAGCCTGAGTACTTTTTTCGGTAATCAAAGGCGTTAATCCTGCAAAAGTGGTTAATGAGGTTAACAAAATAGGTCTAAATCTGGCTCCACCCGAAAGTCTGACCGCTTCTCCCACTGGCATTCCTTCTTTGATCCTTTTATTTGTATAATCCACCAATACTAAAGAATCATTGACCACCACGCCTATCAACGCCAGTAAGCCCATCACGCTACTAATACTCAGGCTTAACCCCATAATGGCATGACCACCCAAGGCTCCAATAATACTAAAAGGAATCACGCTCATTACCATTAAAGGTTGAAAGTAAGAACCAAATGGAATCGCTAATAATATATAAATCACAATCAAAGCGATGGTAAAGCCAAGTTGTAAACTGGCTCCAAATTTTCGTTGCTCTCGTTGCTCACCCTCCATATCAAAGGAAACACCGGGATATTGTGAGGCTATATCAGGAAACCATTGCTTAAGGTCAGCTACGACTTTGGTTGCCGATATTTTGTCTTTATTGAGATCTGCGGTGACATTAATGATTCTTTGCCTGTCTACGCGAGCTATCGCTGACGAACCTTGTCCTATCTCAATATCAGCTACTTCACTTAAAGGTATTTGTGCGCCTGTTGAGGTTCTGATTCTTAAATTTTGCAGATCAGATAAGGCATATCGCTCCTCTTTTGGTGATCTTACCATTACCCTTATTTCAGACTGATTCCGCTGAATACGTTGAGCTTCTGCACCAAAAACGGCATGCCTTACTTGCGTACCCAAACTACTTTGACTCAACCCAAGCTGTTCACCTGCAGGTTTCAATCTTAACTGGACTTCTTCTTTTCCTCCTTCGTAACTATTCTTAATATCAAATAATCCATCATATTCACCCAATTTATCTTTAACCAATAAGGCAACTTCATTTAACTTCGTAAAATCGTTACCTTTTAATTGTACGTCTATAGGTTCACCACCGCGCCCCAATTCAGCACGAAAACTGAGCTCTTTAACGCCAGGTATTGGCCCTATGAGCTTTTGCCATTCGGCTACTAAAGTTCTAGAACTGATTTTAATTTTTCTCTGTTCAGGAGGAATAGTCTCAAAAGTAACTTTTGCAATGTTAGATACACCAGAGCTTCCACTCGGTCTTCTACCAGCGCTACCCACTGTTACTAGGATGTGTTGAATTAATTTTTTTCCTTCTTTGTTAGGTTTTGCTTGTTGTTTTCCTTCAAGGTTTATCGATTCAATTTGATTGATGTCGTGTTTTTGAGTATTGCTAATCTTTTTGCTGACACTATTATCATCACCTTCATCAGTTCTTTCATTTTCTTCCACAGGTTCAATGTACTTAGCTTGAAGTGCTTCTGCAGCTGCCACCATTCTATCTACATATTTTTCTGTGGTTTCTAAGGAGGTGCCTTCTGGCATTTCGATAGTCGCTGAGATAATTTCACTCTCTATTCTAGGGAAGAAGGTGTATTTATAGCGCCCACTAATAACGATCGATACGCATAAGACTAAAACTGCAATAAAAATAGATAAAGTGAGATAGCGCCAATTCAATGAGACATTTAAAAATGGGCGATATATATTTTTTATAAACCACTCTAAACTTCCAGCAATCTTGCGCTGTACTCGAGTGAGTAAATTTAATTTTGACGTATCTCTTTGCCTCTTCATATGACGCAAATGAGAAGGCAATACGAATTTAGATTCGATTAATGAAAATAATAAAACGGGTATGACAACCATCGGGATCTGGGCGAATATTGGACCGCGACGTCCTTCAATAAGTAATAAAGGTAAAAATGCGGCAACAGTCGTCAATACGCCGAAGGTTACCGGTGTTGCTATTTGTTGTGTACCTTGGATGGCTGCTTTTAACGGATCCCCATTTTTGCTTAGATGAGAATAAACATTTTCACCTGTAACAATTGCATCATCGACGACAATTCCAAGCACTAAAATAAAGCCAAACATACTCACTAAATTTAATGTCATTCCAAGGTAAGGCATTAATGCCAAAGCACCAAGGAAACTAATAGGGATACCCACGCTAACCCAGAAGGCCAAATATGGCCTTAGAAATAGCGCCAACAATAACAATACTAAACCGATGCCTTGTATCAAGCTTCGGGTAAGTGTATCCAGACGAGCTTTTACAGTCTTAGAACTATCACTCCAGTATGATAACTTTAAGCCAACAGGTAATGTTTCTGCACGACTTTCAATGTATTGTTTTACTTCATCAGCCACTTGAATTGCATTTTGTTCTCCTACCCGAGCAACATTGATGAAGGCTGCATTTTTACCATCAAATTTACTATAGAGGGGATCTTCGGTAAAACCATCGTTAATTGTTGCAATTTGATCAAGTGTAATACTGGTGCCATTATTACTACTTATTATAGGGATTCTAGCAAAATCATCTTTACGATAAGCTTGCCCGATTGCTCTAACAAGAATATCTCCTGATTCAGTCTTTATTGTTCCACCAGGTATATCTCTAGAGGCATTTCTAATGGTTTGGGCAATGTCGTTTAAGGATAAATCATATTGGCGTAGTGAAGTTTCAGGAACATTAATGCTGATCTCCCAAGGTCTAATGCCACCCATAGTGACTTGAGTTATATTAGGTAATGCTCTAATTTCATCACGTACTTGCTCGGTCACAGTGCGTAACGCAACCTCATCTAGTTTTTCTTGTTCAACAACAACCGTTATTACTTGGCGAGTTCTAATTAATTGCTCTACCTTAGGTCTTTCAGCATCCTCAGGAAATGATGAAATACCATCAATTCGCGATTTGATTTCATTCAGTAATTTAGTTGTATCGTATTGTTTACGAATCTCCGCTCTAACCAGGGCTCTACCCTCTGCAGCATCACTATAAATACGCTCGATTCCTGGTAAATCACCAATCGCATCTTCGATTCTAATGGCGATGCCCTCCTCCACCTCACTCGGTGTGGCACCAGGATATGTCACCGTTATATTGACGACATCTTGCTCAAAAGAGGGAAAAGTCTCTAATGGTATTTTATTAGAAACAGCGTATAAACCAGAAACAATGATCAGTACCATCATTATATTTGCGGCTACAGGATTTCTTACAAACCAAGCAATTATGCCTTTGTTATAGTCGTCACTATTACGAGTAGATGAACCCTGAGAAGATGAATTTGAGTTAGCCATTTTAGTTCTCTAATTTCTTAGTTTGGCTATCAGAATTAAATTTTGGTTGTTTTATCGGTGTCTTGTCCATTGAGTCTCTAGAAATCAGATCAGGAATAACTCTGGACTTCTTTCGTTCTTCTGAATCTTTTTTTGCCTGTTCATCCTTTTGTTTTTTCTGACTCTTTTGTTTCTTAGCCCTAGATTTATTCTGCTGACGTTGCTGTTCAACTGTTAATACAGACATTCCATTTACAGCTTGTGTCAGGTTAGTCATTATTAGTTGCTCGCCTTCAATATCTGTGTCTGTTTGAATCACCGTCGCTTCTGTCGAATTCCATACAACGCTAACAGGGATAATCTTAATCTTGCCGTCTTTCAGAATTCTAATTTCTCGATTATAAATCACTCCTGCTGGCGGCAATGCATAAACATTTTCGAACGTTCGGCCTTTAACTTTAGCTTTCAGGTACTGACCAATTCTAACCGGTGTGCTTAAACCTTCACGAGCTTCATATGGGTTATCAACACGAACAATGACATTAATTTGCCTGCTCATTGCATCTAAGGCCGCAGCAGTTCTAACCACCTTACCTTCCCAAGTGTCATTGCTGAGACTATCTGGATTTCTTAAAGTAACAGTAGGTAAAGCCTTTATATTAATTTGTTTATTTTTAAATGCTTCTGGCATCCCTAAAAGCTCGTATTGATTCAATGACAACGGCAACTCAACATTTACAAAATCAGTGGCATAGATTTTAGCTAAAGTTGTACCTGTAGTCACAAATTGTCCAATATCTACATTTTTAGATAACACTCTGCCAGCGTACGGGGCTTTAATAACCGCTCTTGAAAGGGTCAGTTTTTCTTGATTAACTCGCGCTTTACTAGAGTTAATCCTAGCTTGCATCGCACTTTTACGACTAGCAAAGGTATTTTGCGAACCCTGTAAATTTTGTAGACTTTGTTTTAATTGATTGATGCGCTGCTCTTCACTGTCTAATGCAGACCTTGAAATGGTTCTGCGCTTAAATAATGCCCTTAATCGAGCTAATTCTTTATTGCCGATATTAAGGTTTTGCTTCGCAAGTTGAATGGAGCGTAGATTACTTTTTTGTTCCACCGATAGTTGTTTCAAACTAGCTCGATTGACTTCTAATTCACTTTTAGCAATTTCCACGGCACTCAGATAATTTGATGAGTCTATTTGTAATAAAACTTCATCCTTTTCAAAATAACTACCTTCATTAAATGTATCTGAAATATTAACAATTCGACCGGAAATTTCAGCGACCAAATTACTTTGAGTACCAGCCGTAACAATACCTGATGCTTCAATAAACACAGTGTACTTTTGAGCTTTTAAAGGCATTACCTCAACCACTGGTAGTCTTTGTATAAAAGGTCTTTTCTTAGCTTCAGGGCCTGTTGCAATGAGAAATTTCCCAAAGAAAAAAGCCCCAACAAGAACTGTTATTGGAATTATAATTTTTAACATTAAATAACCATTTATGAATTGTTTCGTTTTATTTAACTTTGTATAACGAAAAATAAATTAAAATTAGGAATTATAGGTGATTCTATTCATATAGAAAGACACCCCCCCACTTTTTACTGTTTTTATAGTCAGTCAGTTGTAAGTTTGATAGTAATAATGGATCATCGAAGAAGAATTAGAAATAATCTAAAACGCCTTGAATTGAATGACTTAGCATTGTTAACATATCAATGAATAAATCTAGAGCTTTATTAATGCAATCATATTCGATGAAATTACTTGTGTGTGTATATTTACAACTTTTTACATTTACTGTTTATGCTGAACAATACGATCTGTTCATCTTGGCAGGACAGTCAAATATGCAAGGTTGGCGTAGCGATGCGGCTCAATATCCTGTTGATAGACAAAACATAGACCCCAAAATTCCATTTTATTTTAAAGCCTTAAACTACAGTTCTTCTAATAATAGTTGGCAATCATTACACTCACAATTAGGCCACTTTAAACAAGGTCATTTTGGTCCCGAAGTTAGTTTTGCGCGTGCTATAAAAAATGCGCAGATGAATCCCGCTATTTTCAAATATAGTTCCGGAAGTAGTAGCATAAAATTACAATGGAAAGCCCCAGGTCATCGTGGCCAATACGATGATATGGTTTTACAGTTAAAACAAGCTATTCACCAACTAGAAAGTCAGGGACATACTGTTGTTCCACAAGCCTTTATTTGGATTCAAGGCGAGAGTGATGCCAATTCAACACAATTAGCTCAAGAATATTATTGGCATTTAAAAAAACTATTAGTACATTTGAGAAATAACGTACTTCGCCAACCAGACTTACCTGTGATACTCAGTGTTGATGAACAGCACCCTAGAGTACAACTTAGACCTCAAGTCGTGGATGCCCAAATTAAACTGAGCATGGAAGACGACAGTATTTCATTTATGAGCATGCATGGATTGGAAAAGTCAGATGTCACTCATCTCACGGCAAGAGGCTCCATTGCACAAGGTAAACGTTTATACCAAAGTTATATGAATCATATTAAGCATTAACCGCTCATCCAATCTACGTTTACCCATGACCGTACATGTCATAAAATGGTCTATATATAACTACAATATAATAACAATAATAACGAGGCTACAAATGAAACTAACTCATTCGTCTTTGCGCAAATCACTCATTGTAATGGGATTTCTTACTTCTTTTGCATCATACTCACTGTCATATGCTGAAGTAGTAAAACCTTTCGATTACTCCAATCCAACATCAGCAACTACTGCAAAAGCAACAACAAGTTACGTTAATAATAGTGCTTCTCATGGCCGTGTTAACAACGACCTATTTGGAAATGGCTATTATGTAGGTGGAACTATCGGTCAATCAGAAGGAAGTACTTATTGCAACGGAGCGTCAGCTTGTGAAGATAGTGACAGTGCTTGGAAGATTTTTGGTGGGTATAAATTATTTGATAATTTAAGCGTTGAAGGTGCTTATCTTAATTTGGGCGATATTCGCAAAGAAGGGCAAAACTCAGATATAAGTGCTTTTGCGGCTTACGGTGTTGGTAGTTTACCAGTCACAAAAAAGTTTGATGCATTTGCAAAACTAGGTGCAGCAAGATGGAAAAGCGAAAATTCTGATGGGGATCAAAGTGGTTTTGGCATGGCTTACGGTGTTGGAGCTAAAATGATATTGAACGAGACAACTAAAATACGCGCTGAATGGGAAAAAGTATTAGACGTTGAGACTTCTGCATCAGAGGAAACAGATGTAAATATGCTTTCAATTGGTATTGAGCTATCTACTTTCTAAAGAAATTAAATTCAGTAAATAAAAAAGGCAGCTTAAAAGCTGCCTTTTTTATTTCTTAAAACTAATGAGTTTTAAGACATTAATCTGGACTAAATGATGAACCGCAACCACAAGTAGTTTTAGCATTTGGATTACGGATAACAAACTGAGAACCTTCAAGGCCTTCAGTGTAATCAATATCAGCACCAACGAGATATTGAAAACTCATTGGATCGATCAACCGTTTAACGCCATTTTTTTCAACAGTCGTATCACCATCGTTTATATCTTCATCAAAAGTAAAACCATACTGAAATCCTGAACATCCTCCACCTGAAACAAACACTCTGAGTTTCAAGTTATCATTTTGTTCTTCTTCAATTAGACCTTTTACTTTATTTGCAGCCGAATCTGTAAAATTTAAAATCGGTGCTGGGCTTGCTGTTGCAACTGACATTTTTTCCACCTAAGTTGTTCAATATAAAACTGAGTTTACCCCAGAATTAACGCGAATAATATATAACCATCGTTATAGTCAGACTTAAACGTGACTAACGGGTTAATCTAACTAGAACTGTTCTAATTTTTAAAAAATAATTACAAAAATTACTATAAATAAATACTACAAAAACTATGTGTTAGATTCATCTTCATCTATGCGCAATAATTTTCCATTTACCTGAGCACCTACGGGTAACTCTAGTATTTTATAATGTATATCACCATTTATGCGGGCTTTATCAAATAATTCAACCTTACCATCCACATAAATAGTGCCATCAATTTGTCCATTAACGATCAAATGCTTCACTTTGACTTCACCGGTCACTAACGCACTTTCACTCACAATCAATAAGGAATCTTCATTTTCAGATATTGCTCCCCCATCAATTGTACCAACCACATGTAGCCCGCCAGAGAAATGCACGACGCCTTTAATTTCAGTTCCTTCACCAATAAGAGTCGTAATTTTGGTTCGTAATAATTCATTTTGTTTCTTTTTAGATCCGAACATAGTTTGAACTCTGGAAAAATTGATTAAATATATTCATGCATTAGTTAAGGTAGCAATGCTGGTCGATCAAGCGCTGTAGTTTCATGTAAACCAAACATGATGTTCATATTTTGCACAGCTTGTCCAGCAGCACCTTTTACCAAATTATCAATAACAGACAAGACGACCAAACGTGAAGATTCTGCAGGTTTATGTATCGCAATTTGACACATATTGGATGATTTTACATTTCGCGTTTCAGGATGAGATCCCTGAGGTAGAACGTCTACAAACGGCTCATTGATATATTGTTTTTCATAAAGCGCTTGCAAAGTTGATGCATCAACATCTGTTCTTGAATAAATTGTTGCATGAATTCCTCTAATGATCGGTAATAAATGGGGAACAAAAGTTAGATCGACTGAACTCTCTGATAATTGAGATAAAATTTGAGAAATTTCAGGTTGATGGCGATGTCCACCCACGCCATAAGCTTTAAAACTTTCTCCCATTTCACTAAATAATGTACCTATATTTGCTTGTTTACCTGCACCACTTACTCCAGACTTCGTGTCAGCAATAATATTATCTAAATCAACCAACTTGGATTCTAATAAGGGCAGCAGACCTAATATAACTGAAGTTGGATAACATCCAGGGTTTGCAACTAAATTTGCTGTCTTCAATAGGTCACGATTTATTTCAGGTAGGCCATAAACAGCTTCACCAAGAAGTTCCGGGCATGCGTGAATCATGCCGTACCATTTACTCCAAACTGAAACGTCTTTAATCCTAAAGTCAGCAGCTAAATCAATCACTTTGGTATTCGCCTGCAACAACTCTGGAACATGATTCATCGCAATGCCATTTGGCGTAGCAAAAAATACTAAATCACACTCTGCAAGTGCATCTGTTGATGGATCACTAAATGCAATATCTATATATCCACGTAAATTAGGGAACATTTCATCGACTCTAACACCAACGTTCGAGCGTGAGGTTACATAACTTATCTCGATATCAGGATGCTTCACTAAGAGTCTTAACAATTCAACTCCGGTGTAACCTGTTGCTCCCACAATGCCTATTTTTTTCACTTGAACCACATAAATAATTTTAAAAGTATGATGATAGCCTGAATTGATCTGCTTTTGGTAACGAAAAAATCTAACTTATTATGATTTGACTGCCTCTAAGGAAAGAATCAGTTCGTATCTTGATAAAGAATTAACTTTTGGTAACAAAGCTTTACTTAGCTATAATCTCCCTTGGTTTTCTGCGTCAACTAACGTATAACCAATAACATTATGCTATAGTAAATAGCACTAGAACACACAAACCTTAATGATACATACATGAAAATTAGAATAAACAATAATACTCAACCATCCACATGGACTGCTAATTATAAAACAACTGTTAAGGCGGTCATATTTACGTCATTTGTTGCTTTGGCAGGGTGTTTAGGTACGCCTCCATCGACGACTACATTGATAGAATCTGCAAATGCCGCAGAAAGCTCAGATGGAACAGTAGCAGAGTTAACTCCGCGTCATTCTTTTGAGTACAAAATTATTAATAGTATGTTGAAACGCTATCACTATAAAAAGTTTGAATTGAATGATGATTTTTCAGGGAAAATATTAGATCAGTATTTAGATCAACTCGATCCTAGCAAAGTATATTTTACTGAAGCAGACATAAAAACGTTTAACGTACATCGTGATAAATTCGATGATTACATTAATAACGGTGACACTGAAGTGGCTGTTAATATTTTCAAAAAATACCAACAGCGTGTAAATGAAAGATCAGCATTCGCTGTAAAGCGTATAGAGCAACCTTTTACACTAGATTCTGATCAAGAGTATTTACTAGACAGAAAAGATGCTAAATGGGAAATTAGCGAAACTGCGCTTAATAAACTTTGGGACAACCGGATTAAGAACGCATACATTAATGAGATTTTAGCGGATACAGCTCCAACCGAAGCTGTAAAAAAGTTAAAAAAACGTTACGTTAACATGACTAAACGTACCTCTCAAATTAAACCCAATGAGCTCTTTCAAACTATCGTAAATGCCTATGCAGGAGCTGTAGAACCTCATACTTCATATTTATCTCCTCGTTCATCTGAACAATTTGATATCAACATGAGTTTATCGCTTAGTGGTATTGGGGCGGTATTAAGAACGGATGAAGACCACACTAAAATTGTCAGTGTAGTACCTGGGGGTCCTGCTGACCTTACAGGTCAAATTTCTTCAGGTGATCGCATTATCGGCGTTGGTCAAAAAACAGCTTCGTCAATTAAAGATATTGTTGGATGGCGTTTAAGTGATGTTGTAAACATCATCCGCGGTGAAAAAGGTAGTACCGTTGTATTATCCGTATTACCGAATTCGACAGGTTTAAGCGGCAAACCAAAAACAGTAAATATAGTTAGAGATAAAATCAAACTAGAACACCAAGCTGCGAGTAAACGAATTATCGAAATTGAAAGACCAAAGGGTAAAGTTAAAGTAGGTGTTATTGATCTACCCTCTTTCTATATAGACTTTAAAGCTCGTAATCGAGGCGATAAAGAGTATGCCGCTACGACTAGAGATGTTAAAAAACTACTAACAGAGCTCAACAAAGAAGGCATTGATGATTTAATTATTGATTTACGTGGCAATGGCGGAGGATCTCTTAGCGAGGTTGTCTCGTTGACGGGCTTATTTATTGATAAAGGTCCGGTGGTACAAATTAACGATACAACAGGCCGGACTGATATTTTGAAAGATGAAGATGCCGGAGTCGTTTATAATGGCCCTATGGCAGTACTTATTGATAGTGGAAGTGCTTCAGCGTCTGAAATATTTGCTGGCGCCATTCAAGATTATCAACGTGGCGTTATCATAGGTGAAACAACTTTTGGTAAAGGTACCGTACAAACTGTATTACCATTAGATTCATACACCCGAAAAACATTCGACAAGCCTCTAGGACAGATCAAAATTACGAGCGCTCAGTTCTTTCGTATTAATGGAGAAAGTACTCAACACAAAGGTGTAATACCAGATTTAGCTTGGAACCTACCTAAGATTGAGGGTGACTTCGGTGAGCGAGCTTACAAGAATGCCTTACCTTGGAGGCGCATAGAAATAGCAAAGCACAAAGACTTTAACAAAGCATTCAGTTCAACGATCATGCAACAAGCTAAAGCTAAGTCACAGGCAAGAATTACTAGTAATCCTAAATTTAAAACCACGGTAGAAAAAGTAAAATTACTAGTCACTGCAGGAAATGAGAAAACGGCATCTCTCAATTTAAAAAAGAGAATAGCAAAGCGTGAGTTATTTGATAAACAATTGCTTAGCTTAGAAAATAAGCTTCAAGTAGCTAATGGCTTACCTGAATATAAAACCATTAAAGAACTTCGAGACGCACAAGAAAAGAAGAATGATGATATTTTTACCAAAAAACCCGTAGATGTCTTTTTGGATGAAGCAGCACATATTCTTACCGACTTGAATGAACTAAACATTAATTCTGCAGCAAAGCAGTAGTTGTATAAATGTAGGTGAATGATTCAATCATTTGCCTACGTTTGACATGCTTTGGATTAATCTATTATTCAATAAATCAATTCTGTTAGTTATAAATTGACACCCCCCTACTTTTTAAACCGTTTTATAGAAACTCTAAATCGTTAAACACGATGTTTTTGTTATAACGACGCTATTATAAATCACTCAATACGTTATAAATTGACGACGTTAATTTGCTTAAATCAGTATCTTCTATGATATAAGCTGGCATCAAGTATACCAATCTGCCAAAGGGCCTTAACCAAACACCTCGGTCAGTAAATTGTTTTTGAGACCAAATTGTATCTAAAGGCTGATGCAGTTCAACAACGCCGATTGCCCCTTTAACTCTAACTTCTTTCACGCAATTTAGTTCACTACATATTGAAAGTTCATCTTGAAGTTGCGTTGATATTGCATCAACTCGTTCTTGCCAAGATGAACTTAGTAACAAATCAATACTAGCGTTAGCCACACTGCATGCGAGTGGATTTCCCATAAAAGTTGGGCCATGCATTAACAAGCCTTTGCCATCAGCTTCTATGCCATCGACTACTTTACGAGTAGTTAAAGTAGCTGCAAGTGTCATCGTACCACCAGTTAACGCTTTGCCCACTGTTAAAATATCAGGTTGGATATTCGCTTGTTCATAGGCAAATAACGTCCCTGTTCGGCCAAAACCTGTCGCTATTTCATCAAGGATTAATAGAACGTCATATTCATCACAAAGTTGTCTTACAGCTAGAAGATATTCAGCATGATAGAAGCGCATACCTCCTGCATTTTGAACCATTGGCTCAATAATAACCGCTGCAATTTGATGATGATTTGCTTCTAGTTTTGATTTGAAGTCATTGATAAATTCAGGACTCCATGCAACTTCTTCACCATTCTCGGTTAAGGTCTGTGGTGCTTCGGCAAATATATGATTCGCTAATACACCTGTAAACATCTCGTGCATGCCATTTACCGGATCACAAACTGCCATACCACCAAAGGTGTCTCCATAATAGCCATTACGTGCTGTTAATAATTTAGTCTTTTGGGTATGACCTTGTGCAAAACAATATTGCAGTGCCATTTTGATGGCAACTTCAACGGCAACTGATCCCGAGTCAGCAAGAAAAACATGTTGTAGATTATCAGCTGTTATATCGACCAATTTCTTACCCAAAGTCACCGCTGGTTCGTGCGTTAGACCACCGAACATGACGTGCGACATCTTTTGAGTTTGATCGATAATAGCTTGGTTTAATACAGGATGGTTATAACCATGAATAGTCGACCACCAAGATGACATACCATCAATCAATTTTTGGCCATTAGCAAGTTCTAAACGAACACCTTTTGCGCCAACCACAGGCAGCACAGGAGTGGGTTTTGAGAAGCTGGTATAAGGATGCCACAAATGCTGTGCATCAAGCTTTAAAAGTTCATCTTCAGTCATGCGAAGCAGAGTAAATTGAAGTTAAGATCATGTCTAGTAAAGTTATATGATGTTTAGTAGGATTAAAAAGGACAAATGAGTAGATCAAACACCTTCTAACTCTGTTTTAATGATTCTTCGCGCATGGCTTCTGAAATCGCATAGGCATAATTACAATCAACTTCCATTCGAATTTTTAACAGTCCGTTTGGAGTTTCATCCTTTAACATAATAGATAATGGCGACTTACGTTGAAAACGACGATGCGGTTTAGTCAGCCAAATTTGACGCATCTGCTCACTCAAAGGATAGCTTGTTCTCAAACCATCAGCGATGCCAATAATATGGTCGACCCTAACCATTAACTCCTGTGAGTCTGGAAACACACGGTTACCGGATCGGAACCCTTGTAATTGTCTTATTTTAATTAGATTCTGTAATCCTAAGATTGAGACAATCTCCTCATTTGATAATTCCCATGAATCAAGGTAAGTCATCACACCCTGAGTTAAGAACTTTAGTTCGTCATTACTGTAATCAGCATAAGACTTGGTAGCCATTATTAATCTTCACCTTCAACGTGTTTACTTTTATTCATAGTGGCTTTAAGACTATCCAATGACACAGTTTGTGTCGTATTTATTTCATCAGTGAAATGTGGCTTTTGACGGTTAATCTGCTTTTTAAGTCTATCAATCTCTTGTTCGCGTGAGGTGATTAAACCAAAACACATAATAATATTATCAGTCGTTGATTGACTTAAAGGTGATTTGAGAGATGAACTACTAGGAGTGACATCTCGCACAACACTAGAGAGTGTTTTTCGCATAGCAACGAGAATGCGTTTTTCTTTGTCTACTAATTCTGCTTCATCTTTTGTCATTTTATACTCGAGCTCTTAAAATACTATAAATTGTGCTATTAAAGTTTACTGTTTAAAAAAAGGAATGGATATATCCATTTAAGTAGGACAAAAAACCTTCAAAAAGTGGGGGGGTGTGTTTAAATAAGTCTTATGACAAATAAAACACAAATCATCGAACAAACCAAAAAGTGGCTATCAAACGTCATTATCGAACATAGCATTTGTCCCTTTGCTCAACGCGAATTTGATAACAATCGTATTCATTATGAAATAATAGAATCTACACAGCTTGAGGCACAATTAGAGCATTTGATTTTACAATGCGAAGCGTTGGATAAAGACTCCCATAGGGAAACCAGTTTGTTAATTTTCCCAAGTTCACTTTTTGAATTTGAAGCGTATTTAGATACACTTGAAATCGCAACTGAGTTAATGGCGAAACAAGGTTATGAAGGGATTTACCAGTTAGCCAGCTTTCACCCAAAGTACTGCTTTGCTGATTCGGATAGTAATGATGCGAGTAATTATACCAATCGTTCTCCCTACCCTATGCTTCATATTTTGCGAGAAGCCAGTATTGAAAAGGCTTTGATTAACTACCCTGATCCTGAAAATATTCCTGAACGAAACATAGGGCTGACTAGAGAATTAGGATTGGAAAAAATGGAGCAAATGCTTGCTGATTGTCAAAAGACCTCTGATCAAGCCCAATAATGTTATGTAATAATCTTTCAACCGTAAAAATCTAGTCAAAATCTTATTATGTAGCTATATTCATATAGTGTAATTTAGTAACGACTATTGATAGAGAATCCCATGAACACAAAATTTATTGTAGGCAATGCAGAGTGGTGCGCTTTACCTGAATTAAACCTTCCAGCTATCCGTGCAAGGATTGACTCTGGTGCGAAAACGTCGTCAATACACGCATACAATATTACACAATTTGAACGTGATAATTCATCTTGGGTAAGTTTTGAAGTTCATCCAATTAAAAAAGACAATGCTACCGTCGTTTTTTGTGAAGCAGAACTTGTGGATAGACGCGAAGTAAAAAGCTCAAATGGTACGACGGAAAAACGCTTCGTTATCAAAACACCCTTTTCTATCAATGATCAAACTTGGGATATTGAGCTAACTCTAACCAATCGTGACTCCATGGGTTTTAGAATGCTGTTAGGCCGTGAAGCAATGCAAGAACGAATTCTCATTGATCCTTCGTCTAAGAGTATTTTTGGAAAAGTAACAAAAAAACAAATGCACAGTTATTACTGTTAAAAATTATTACTTATAAAAACGATTTTTCGATTTTCCAATACTGTTGTAACTAGAAATCATGTTTGAATGATTTAGCATGAATTATCCTCATGGTTTTCCTACCATAATTCATATATTTTATCTAAATGCGTCTTGTAATTAACTAATATTGACGTATAAACCTTATCCACACAGAATCGCTAAATAGGTTTAATCATGGATAAATTTGCGCAATTAACACAGCTTCTAGAAAAAAAGATTTTGATATTAGACGGTGCTATGGGCACCATGATTCAGCGACTCAAGCTAGAAGAAGCAGATTATCGTGGTGTACAATTTGCAGATTATCATGTTGATATTAAAGGCAATAATGATCTACTTGCCATGACTCAGCCAAAACTCATTCAAGATATCCATGAGCAATACCTTGAAGCGGGTGCTGACATTATTGAAACGAATACTTTCAACGCAACCCGAGTCAGTATGTCTGATTATGAGATGGAAGACATTGCCTATGCCTTAAACGTAGCGGGTGCAAAAGTAGCGCGTCAAGCGGCGGATAAATATTCCACTCCTGAAAAACCGCGTTTTGTCGCAGGCGTTCTCGGCCCAACCAGTAAAACCTGCAGCATGTCACCGGATGTAAATGATCCTGGATATCGTGCGATCAGCTTTGATGATTTGGTTGAAGATTACAGTGCGTCAACACGTGGGCTTATTGAAGGGGGTGCAGACCTTATTTTAATAGAAACCATCTTCGATACGCTAAATGCAAAAGCTGCTGTATTTGCCGTTGAAACTGTATTTGAAGAAGATAATATTAAGCTTCCCGTAATGATTTCTGGC
>CALFUP010000185.1 GCA_937929875.1 uncultured Cocleimonas sp.
AATGATAATCAGCTTTATCATTATCACTAACAGAGGAAAGAATAGTTTCAGTAACTATACTTTAGAGAATGAATCTACCCCGGTTTTCTCTATAACTTTCCTTTGTTAGTTTTTTTTAAAGCGCAAGTAAACAAGCAGCAAATGGATTTACTCAAATATTAAACTGACGAATATTTTATTTTTTACAAAAAATCTCGCACAAAACATTAATGAGGAAAGTTAAATGAAAACATTACATAAAAACGGAGTTAAAGCACTGATCATCAGTTCAATGCTACTTTTTGGTCTACAAGCTAGCGCTTATAAATTCAGTTCATCAAAAGTAGAAATTCTACACGGTGATTACGAAGAACGTACCGATGGTAAAGAGAATATCTTTACATTCGCAAATGCTACTGGTTTTAGCAAAGGTGATACATTCTTCTTCATTGATGTAAGTGATGCGAGTAATGATAAAAAAACAGGTGGTATTCACTCTGAGTTTAACGCGCGTTTAAGTGTACCAAGAACTTTTGGCGTAGGCGGATCTGCTGGAATACTTAAAGATTTCTACTTAGTTGGCCAGTTAGATTATGATGGAAATGCTTTCAACCAAAAGACCACTCACATGGCAGGTATTGGTGCAGATTGGAAAATCCCTGGATTCAGATTCGTAAAAACAAACCTTGTTCATCGTGATGACCCCCTAAAGACTGGTTCTTCTAAGCAATTTCAGTTGATTTGGAACAAGGGCTTCAACCTAGGTGACCAGAAGTTCTCATTTGAAGGTTTTCTTGATTACACAACAGGCGAAGGCACAGGATTTGGCAGCGAGTCTAATATCCTAACTCAACCTACTGTTGTGTGGCATGCGACTAAACACCTTGGTTTAGGTATTGAATACCAATACTGGCAAAATCGTTTAGGCATCAAAGATAGAGATGAGAAAGTGCCACAATTAATGGCTCGCTTTACATTCTAAAGTAGCCATCATCGGTTTATACTAACAACAAGAGTCTGTCTCTTATCTGAGAGCTTAGAGACAGACTCTTGTTTTAGTATTTCTGCAACACAGAGCAGCAAGATTAGAAAACATCATTAAGATACAATCTTATGTTTTCTCATACAGCGTCTTCAATAACGCTATTGAATAATTATAAACAACCCTTAATAACTCTTAATAACCCCAAACAACGTCAAACAACTATGAAAAAACTAACAACACATGTTCTTGATACCGCCAACGGCATACCGGGAGAAGGTATAAAAGTTGAGCTTTATAAAATCACAGACGAGCGTACGCTTGTTAAAACTGTGACTACCTATGACGATGGCAGAGTTGATTCGCCAATACTTGAAGGTGAGTCATTTGAACATGGAACATGGGAATTAGTTTTTCATGTAGCAGAGTATTTTGACAGTAAAAACAAAGAAAAAACGACACCCCCCCACTTTTTGGATGCCATACCATTACGCTTTGGTATTAATTCTGATGCTCATTACCATGTACCATTACTAGTATCTCCTTGGAGCTACTCTACATATCGTGGCAGCTAATAAGTTGCTAAATAATTGAGCTAAGTGCTGTGTTTCCAACGAAATACCGCTAAGTAATAAAAAAACTTCTTAAGAATCAATCATTTTTTCTTAAGAAAATCACTCTGTATTTAAGAGTAAAAATCTATTGTTCGAATAGATTTATCAACAATATAAATCAAATAAAACCAGATTAGAGGCAGGAAAAATCATGGAAGGATATATCTTAGATTGGCTAAACCTATTAGGTCGTTGGGTACACATGATCACAGGAATTGCATGGATAGGCGCTTCATTTTATTTTATTTGGTTAGATAATCATTTAGAACCTGTTAAAGATCCTGCCGACGATGAAAAAGGCGTTAGTGGTGAGCTATGGGCGCTACACGGTGGTGGCATCTACCATGCACAAAAATATAAATTAGCCCCCAATAAACTACCTGAGCATTTACATTGGTTTAAGTGGGAAGCTTATACCACTTGGATTACGGGTATGTTTATGATGGCGATCATTTATTGGTATGGCGCTGATCTTTATCTTATTGATCCCAGCGTTGCTGATCTTAGCAAGCCTGTTGCCATACTGATCGGCATTGGCACTATCGTCATCGGATGGCTAGCTTATGATTTTATGTGTAAGTCTGCACTTGGCAACGATGATAAGAAGTTAGCTATTGCACTTTTCGTTTTTGTAGCAGTAGTTGCTTTTGTATTGACACAAATCTTTAGTGGACGCGGTGCATTTATGCATTATGGCGCCATGCTTGGAACCATCATGGTGGGTAATGTATTTTTCGCTATTATGCCCGGACAACGTGCATTAATGGCCTGCGCTGAAGCAGGAACACCTGTAGACCCTGAACACGGTCGCAAGGCAAAACAACGTTCTGTTCATAACACCTATTTTACGCTTCCTGTATTGTTTGTAATGATCAGTAATCATTACGCGATGACTTATGGCCATTGGTTAAATTGGTTAATTTTGATTGGTATTTCCATCGCTGGCGCTTTGATACGCATCTACTTTGTACAACGTCACTTTGGTAAAAATAAACCTGTTTACCTGGGTGTCGCTGCGGTCATCCTCCTAGCTGTCTCATTTATTATGGCTCCTAAGCCTGCATCTAAGATAGCATCTACAACTACTGACGCATCTGCTACTTCAGTTGTGGAACAAAATATGTTACCAATACAAGCTCGTGCGATAATCAAGACAAGATGTTCTACATGTCATTCTGCCACACCAACTCAGCCTGGCTTTGCGGCAGCGCCAAAAGGCGTAATTTATGATACTGAACATCAAATCAACAAACAGGCGGTAACGATTCATCAGCAAGCTGTGGTAAGTAAAGCCATGCCTTTAGGAAATATGACTCAAATGACTGATGAAGAAAGATCGATTTTAGATCGCTGGTTTCAGTCAATACAAGAATAACCCCTGATATTAATTAGGATATAGGAAATACAAGGATAGTTTATGGAACAAGAATACGATCGTGATTTAATTGGATACGCGGATAATATCCCTAAAGTAGCCTGGAAAGATAACGCTAAAGTTGCTGTTCAATTTGTTATAAATTACGAAGAAGGTTCAGAAAACTGCATCCTTCATGGTGATGAAGCATCTGAAGCATTTCTTTCGGAAATAGTCGGCGCACAGGCCTTTAAAGGCCAACGTCACATGAGTATGGAAACGATTTACGAATACGGCTCAAGAGCTGGTTTTTGGCGTTTACATCGTATGTTCACCGAAAGAAACTTACCTGTCACAGTATTCGGTGTGGCAATGGCGCTGCAGCGTAACCCACAAGCAGTTGAAGCTATGCTTAAAGCGGATTGGGAAATCGCTTGCCATGGTCATCGCTGGATCACATACCAAGATATGCCTGAAGACCTTGAACGCGAATATCTACAAACAGCGATAGAAACTCATACTCAAGCAGTCGGACAAAGACCAACAGGTTGGTACTTAGGTAGAAACAGCCCTAATTCAGATCGCTTGGTCGCTGAAGAAGGTGGTTTTATTTACAATTCAGACACTTATTCTGATGACCTACCGTACTGGAATTATAATTACGATGAACCTCAATTAATGGTTCCCTACACTTTAGATGCTAATGATATGCGTTTTGCTTCGCCACAAGGTTTCAACTGTGGCGATCAGTTCTTCACTTATCTCAAAGATGCCTTTGACACGTTGTATGCAGAAGGTGATGAGTCATCAGCCGCTGGAGCTTCACCAAAAATGATGTCTATCGGCCTACATTGTAGAATTGTCGGACGCCCTGGAAGAGCCGCTTCTTTAGCCAGATTCCTTGATTACGTGCAGAGCCACGATAAAGTTTGGGTATGTAAAAGAGAAGAAATTGCACAACATTGGATTAAAAATCATCCTGCAAAAAGTACCTAACAACATTGATTGTTAAGCCTTTATAGACTGAAAAGATAAATATGAATAGCACTGAACAAAAATATAGCACCCCTCCAAGTCAAATGACTGAAAATGAATTTGTAGAATTCTTTGGGGGTGTCTACGAACACTCACCTTGGATTCCAAAGCATGCTTGGCACAAAGGTTTAAACGATGATCATAATACTCCTGCGGGCTTAAGCGCGATTATGATGGAGGTTGTCGCTAATGCTGATCATAGTAGTTTGTTGACGCTCATTAACGCTCACCCTGATTTAGCCGGAAAAGCTGCATTGAATGGGGAACTAACAGAAGAGTCAACTTCAGAGCAAAGTGGCGCTGGCATTGACCAATGTACTCCTGAAGAGTATGAGAAATTTCAGCATTACAATAATGCCTATAAAGAAAAGTTTGGCTTTCCTTTCATAAAGGCTGTTAAAGGTAGCAACAGACACCAAATTCTTGATGCCTTTGTAAGCCGCATTGAAAACGATGAAGAAACTGAATTTCAACAAGCCGTTACTGAAATAAATAAAATTGCATTATTTCGATTAGAAGCCTTAGCAGAAGCTTAGTAACATTAACCGATGCTAAAAAACAATCAAGTTTGAATCAATCTTAAGGAAGCCATTATGGGAACAATTACGTTAAAAGCTGAGCCATTAACAAAAGAAAATTTTGCTCCATACGGAGACGTAATTGAGATTGATGGAGCTAAACACTTTGGCATGAATGATGATGGCATGGAACGCTATTACGATTTAGCCAATGTAGATATAGATTACGATGCCGGTGGAAAACCCGTATTGAGTATGACTGTGTGTAATAAAGTCGACTCGATGCCTTATGAAATGTATTGCATTGAAAGGCATCCACGAGGCTCTCAAGCCTTTATTCCTATGACTGACAGCCCATTAATTGTTGCAGTAGCTGAACCCTCTGACACCGTTGATTTAAGCAAAGTAAAAGCATTTGTCAGTAATGGCAAGCAAGGCATAAACTACAATAAAAATGTCTGGCATATGCCGACCATTTGTCTCCATGATGACCAACGATTTTTGATTGTGGATAGAGGCGGAAAAGGTGATAACTGCGACTTGGTTGATTTCTCAGACACTAAAATCACGATTACCTTGTAATTAAAATCGTTCTAGTTAGCTCTGAATGTAATCGCTCAGTACAACTTTCTATTCTAGCGAATAGATAAGATAGCGTTAACTCTCATTAGGCTTCTCGTTATTCGCCCCAAGTTAAACCAGGTTCACATACGACAATAAGGAGCAATTATGTTATCAATTCTACGACTCAGTATTGAGGATGCTAACCTTCTTATTGCAGGTGCAAGGGAAAAAGCAAATTTAATCGGTGTACCTATGTGTATTGCCGTTTGTGATGAATCTGGTAACTTAATTGCATTCGAACGTATGGATGGCAGTAAAATTCATAGTATCAATGTGGCAAATGATAAAGCATTTACTGCGGGCGCTTCCTGCAAAGCAACTCATCAATACAATTCTGTTAATGTACCAGGAAACCTCGCATTCGGTATCAATACAGAGTGTGGTGGGCGTATCAGTACAGTAGGCGGTGGCATGCCAATTCAAGTAGAAGGTCAGTTTATTGGCGGCATTGGCGCTAGTTCAGGTACTCCACAACAAGATATGGAAGTTGCACAAGCTGGCATTGATCATTTTCTCGCTAATAAATAAACGAAAGATAAAAGCATCCCCCCCTACATTTATCCCCCTTTTGTGCGAGTGTTTTAAGCATAATGAACGGAAGTCAGATTGCTCTATTGAATATAACTAAACTTAAAACTTACTAGTTAGCGTGACTAATATATTAGGAGAAACAATGGAACACGATTTTGCATCATTGGCAACAACAGACTATGGGAGTGTACTTGGTCGAGAGCATTTTATTGATATTTCAATAAAACC
>CALFUP010000186.1 GCA_937929875.1 uncultured Cocleimonas sp.
TAAGCAAGATCGTCGTGAGGCAGGTGCTACAGCGCCTGCTGGTGGCCTCTATTTTGTCCATGTGGATTATCCAGCGCACTATGAACTACCTGAGGAATATCAGCTGCCTTGGTTTAATGTGTAAGTGTAAGCAGTGATGAGGTTGGCATTTCATTAACACTCCGTATAAATGTTAATGAAATACCAAGCCAGCTAAGAATGCAGAAGACTACTAAGCTAGTAGCTTCTTCATAATGCGATAGTAAATCTCTTCCAGAGGCTCAAGGTCATCTACTTCAACACATTCATTGACTTGGTGAATCGTTGCGTTGCGTGGGCCAAGCTCAAGTACCTGAGCACCTGTTGGCGCAATAAAGCGACCATCTGAGGTGCCGCCTGAGGTTGAAAGCTCGGTATCAGTCCCTGTCACTTCCTTGATCGACTCAACAGCCGCAGCAACAAGTTCTCCTTCTGCTGTTAAGAAGGGCACGCCCGAAAGTACCCATTTCAATTCAACAGTCAGTGAATGCTTTTCAAGTAGCGCTTCAACACGTTGTTTCAATTCATCCGCTGTAACTTCAGTAGAAAAACGGAAGTTAAAAATCATATCTACCTGGCCCGGAATGACATTGGTCGCGCCAGTACCTGAGTTGATATTAGAAATCTGAAAAGTGGTTGGCGGAAAGAACTCATTGCCTTTATCCCATTCTATATCAACCAGTTCAGCTAACATAGGTGCTGCTAAATGCATCGGATTATTTGCAAGGTGAGGGTAAGCGACATGACCTTGTTGGCCTACAATCGTCAGGTAGCCATTCAGAGAACCACGGCGTCCATTCTTGATGACATCACCCAGTGTATCTTTACTGGAAGGCTCACCCACTAAACACCAGTCGATTTTTTCATTACGTGCTTCGAGTGTTTCAATGACTTTGACTGTGCCATTGATTGAAGGGCCTTCTTCATCACTGGTAATCAGATACGAAATAGAGCCTTTGTGGTCAGGGAAGTCTTTTACAAAACGTTCACTAGCAATAGTAAAAGCAGCAATGCTGGACTTCATATCAGCGGCGCCACGACCATACAGTAAACCATCTCTGATTTCTGCATTGAATGGGTCGCTGTCCCAGTCAGTGATAGGGCCTGTTGGTACTACGTCAGTATGTCCGGCAAAGCATAGTAGCGGACGTTCTGTCCCACGACGCAACCAGATATTATCAACATCGTCAAAGCGCATGTTCTCAACAGTAAAGCCGATAGGTTCCAATCGATCACAAAGCAGCTTTTGACAGCCTGCATCTTCAGGGGTTACAGAGTCGCGGTTAATTAGGGCCTTACTGAGTGCAAGCGTTTCATTCATAAGTTGTCCGATAGTAGTCTGTGGTCAATCAAAAATTTCAGTGTAGGTTTTTTCATTAAACCCAACAAGTACCCGATCCGAAAGCTCCAAAACAGGGCGTTTTATCAGAGTAGGCTGATCTTCCATGACCATTAGCGCTAGCATTTCATTGATATTTTCTTTGGTTTCATCGGGCAAGTTTCGCCAGGTGGTACTGCGCTTATTCACTAAGCTCTCCCACCCAAGCTCTGCAGCCCAGGCAGCCAGTTGTATTGTATTCACACCCTCTTCACGAAAGTCATGAAAACTGTAGTCAACGTTACGGGCATCTAAGAATTTACGGGCTTTTTTGACCGTGTCACAGTTCTTGATGCCATACATAATTGCAGTCATATTTATCTCTTAAAAAAAGCGTTTCAGCGCACGATACTTCGGTGCTTTGTTGTCTGGCTGATTTAAGTATTCCTTAATGCCCCAGCTGCCAAAGAACTGCGGTGGGCGTGGCGCTGAGAAAGCAACAAACAGTTGATCGCCAGTGATCTGTTTCCAGTTATTTAGAAACTCGACATAAAAGGTTTCCATCGGATTCGCGCGATTGGCACCAATTAAGAATGGATTGGCACCTGCTTTGGTGGACTTCGATTTGATATCGACCAAGTGCTGGCCACCTTCATAAGCGATTAGCTTAACTTTATACTTGTCTACTTCAGCCTTCTGGCGCTTCAGCATATTGTATACATTGTCCATCGAATAAGGGTTTTTTGGATCTTTCAGTAGTGTGAATACATCAGTAACCGAACGAACCTGATGCAGATTACGATCATGCACGAAGAAGTACGGTGCAATCGCAAATGCATCAACATTCTGATAAGCATTCATATAGCTTAATAAGATAGGCGTTAGGCGGGGATTTGCAGCCCAGCCACCCAGTACGCGAGTAAATGGCTGATGAGAGCCATACACTTGCTGCCAAATACGGAAAATTTCTAAAGAGCGTTTCACATAAAACTTGTGACCCGCTTGAGCGCGATCTACATCTAAGCGCTGTTTAAGCCCCATTGCTTTGGTGTAATGAGCACTAGAGAAAGCACTATTCCATGCTTCATTGGTGTACTCGATGTAAGGCTTAAGACCCGGACGAAGATGCTTTCTTACATACTGCGCATAGTTGCGAATCAGATTGTCATCGGCTTCTTGTGGAATATTAAACCACGGCGCTGCATTCAGCTTATTCGCCAGTTTCACCATGACTTCTAATGGAACACCACGGCGTCCTTCTGAGCCTGCCCATGTTGCTTGTTGCATGCGAGGAAGAGCATTCCAGCTTGTTACGTCATTACGTGTAATTCCTGAGATATTCATCATGCGGATCACTTTGAAGGGGCGCATAAAGTTCAAGTAATCAGGATTGAATAGAATGTGTTGGTGGTATTTTTCAAAAGATTGAAAATTACCAGGGCATTGCGCTGCACTATTAACACGTTTGAAAGGATTGTTTGCGCAGATTCCACCAGGCAGCAAAAAGCGAATGTTTCTTACGTAGTTTTGAGGATTACTTTTACGAATGACTAGTGTGATTTTAATCCATCGATCGGCACCAGCGCGCACTTGCACAACATCCCGTCCCGGAGCGCTGTGAACTGCTCGGGCATCATCACCGTAAGTGATTTGACCTTCACCTTCATATAGCACGGTGTAGTTACCATCTGGGATTGTTCCGGCAGGCACCCAGTGCACAACATTAGACCCAGCAACACCGCCTTTCAGGTTAGTCGGCCAGCCATTTTCGTCGTATTCGATATACCCTTTGGTAAGTCGATTTGACTCATCAAAGGGCAGTGACATTTTGAAAAGATCAACGAAGGGCGCACTGGCATCCTGATGCGTCACTTCGTTGGTATTCATACCCAGAGGCATCTTTGCCTGTAGTTGCGAGGCTAGCAATAGCGCTAGCCCTGCAATAAAGTATTTAGAAATAGTGCGATAGTTAGCCATAGCTTTCATCCTTGTAATCTCCGGATAACAAATATTTTTATATTAATTTTGAGCTGCTTATTTGCCCTTTTTCTTTTTAAAGACTGGGCCTTTTTTCTCTAAACGATACAGCTGACCGGGTGATAGGCTGTTACGTTTCTTGGTATTACCTTCAAATGGGTTTTCTGATGTCTTAAAGACAAGGCGAACTTGAGTCCCTTTGAGTTTCAGTGTGATACGGAAATAGTTCATCAGATAGCGCTTGTAACTACCCGGAATTTTACTGGTTTGGTTACCGTGAATGATCACAACAAATGGGTTATTACCACCTTGGTGGGCATAACGAAGTTTGATACGGAAACCGTTCACTAACGGTGGCTGATGCTCTGTTAGCGCAGTTTCCAACATGCGGGTTAAGCGCGGAGTCGACACTTTAATCATGGATGAGGCATGTGCCTCAAGTACAGACTGATACAGATGACCAACACCGGTTCCGTGAAGTGCTGAAATGAAATGCTTCTCGGCAAAATCAATAAACGGAAGCTTCAGATCCAGCTTGGTTTCGATTTGCTCACGTGCGTAAGCATCAAGGCCATCCCATTTATTGATCGCAACAACCAAGGCACGTCCTGTATCCAGAATCATGCCGAGTAGGTGAGCATCTTGATCTGTAATCGTTTCCTGAGCGTCCAGCAGCATAATCACGACATGAGCCGATTCAATGGCCTGTAGTGTTTTAACGATACTAAATTTCTCAACCGCTTCATTAATTTTTCCGCGGCGACGAATACCCGCAGTATCAATCAATGTGTATTTCTGATCATCCCGTTCAAAAGGGATGAAGATACTGTCACGAGTGGTGCCAGGCTTATCATAAGCAACAACGCGTTCTTCACCCATAATGCGATTGATTAGGGTTGATTTACCAACATTTGGACGACCGATAAAGGCAATGCGAATGCTGTCATCATTATCATCAGGTAATTCTTCTTCCTCTCCCTCTGGAGCCTCTTCAAGAATCTGATTCATCATCTGAGTAACGCCACGACCCTGAGTCGCTGCGATAGCAAACATGCCTGAAAAACCAAGGCCATAGAATTCACTAAGTGCCTGATCAGGATCGACTGCATCTGTCTTGTTCACCGCAAGATAAACCACTTTACCTTCACGACGTAAACGGTTTGCAACCATTTCATCTGCAGCAGTAAGGCCTTGTTTACCGTCAACCAAGAACAAGACGATACTTGCTTCATCAACGGCTACCCAGGTTTGCTTAGCCATGTACTCATCAATACCTGCATCGTCGCCACTAAGGCCACCGGTATCGATAATTAGATAGTCACGCTCGCCGATGACGCCGGTGCCGTATTTTCTGTCACGGGTTAAGCCCGGAAAATCTGCAACCAATGCGTCACGAGATTTAGTGACACGGTTGAAAAGGGTGGATTTGCCGACATTAGGACGGCCAACGAGTGCGATTACGGGTCTCATAGTGCAGATTGCGATGATTCTGAATTAAAGGCGGATAATAGCAAATATGGCGTCGGAGTGTGTTTATTTCTTAAGGGCTTGGCTCTCAGAGAGTATTAAGCGAGTTTTTGAAGCTTTGGTATTTGTTATGGTTAAGCCGGGGTAGTGATGAAAAGAGAGGGGATTGTAAGCTTCGATCAAAGACTTGATCGCGGGCCATAACGAAAAAAGGCACCTCTAGAAGTGTCTTTTAATCGCATCATAACTGTAAGTGAACGAGGTAGTAAATTACTTACTAGCGACGATTTGTCTACGTTTTAGCAGTGGCCCAAGTGCTTTGTAAGCTAACGACTCAAGAATAATACCGTTGGTATTGGCAGTCAGCGCCTTGTTAGGCTTGCCTGTCTTTTCATAGAGGCCTGAGTACCAGCCTTTCTCTTCGTCATACAACTTACTTGCCGTTTCAATTAACTTCTTCGTGTAGTCAGTTTCATACAGTGCATGCCAACCAAATGCAGCTTTCGTACTCAAGCTTTTGAATTCACTGGCGTCTTCTCCACTTTCAGTAATGGCGTTCCAAGCTTTACCACCCGTAAAGACGGTGTTGTAAACGAAGTAGGGTGCCTGGTCGATATTGTCTTCACTTACTGCTGTCAAAATACCAGTATCCTGAAAACGCTTTTCCTGCACCTGATACACCCGCCATGCCAGTTCCTGAGATACCCTGTCCCAGCCAAATTCGATGCCATCGAGAATATACGGCTCACTCACCACATAGTTATGCGCCTGATATTGCTCAGG
The DNA here is from genome assembly GCA_937929875.1 of uncultured Cocleimonas sp. Classification (GTDB taxonomy): domain Bacteria; phylum Pseudomonadota; class Gammaproteobacteria; order Thiotrichales; family Thiotrichaceae; genus Cocleimonas. The sequence goes on from CALFUP010000186.1 coordinate 5,564, forward strand.
TGTGCGGCTATCCGTGGCTATATCAACACCGTAAATGTCCACCAGGTTTAGGTGGTTGAAATAATCCAGTGCAACCGACACATCCATGCCCATCAGGTTGAATGATTTAGCGGCGTATTCCTCATAGCCTAAACGACCTTCCTGCAGATAGATTGTTTTGCCTTCATCACTAATAGCAGCGCCGAACATGCTGCCTTGTTGTAGCATCGGCTCCATGTCCCAGCGTGCCAGCACCTTTTCAACAGCGCGGGTATGTTGTGGATAATTCCAGACCAGCACATTAAATGGCACCAGAATCCGGCCAATATCAATGGCAGACCAGCCGATACCGTCTTTGCTAACCTGATTTTTATAGTCAACCATCGCCAGCGTGCGGGTGTTGTAAACTTTGTTGGGTAGTTGCTTATCAAATAAAGGTAATTCCGCTAATGACTTCAGCGCCATAATGAGCCGTGAGTCGAACTCAGTGTCACCGATCATTTCCAGCCGATGCGCAGAAATAATCGCCATCAGATAGGATGAGGTATCCCATAGGGTTGATGAATTGTAGTTGTCTACAGAATTCGCCAGCCCGGTTTCAGGCATGGTGTTATTTTTGAAGTACGCCCAGGCAGTTTTAGCCCATGCTTGTTCTTCAGTAGTGAGTGGGCGAGGCTCGACAGATGATTGTGGGTGGGTGGTTTCCATTAGATCGGTAAATTTATCATTTGATGTTTGTTGAAGGGTAATACCTTCCAACCAGATCACCAATAAGAATGCTGTCAGCAATCCGAATAAAAAAATCAAATGGCTACGCGCCCTGATTAAGCCCTGTTTAAAACTCATACTTATTCCTGCTACTTATTTGGTTGGTTGTGTTAGCTTATTTTGTTATTCCGGCTGCCAGAGTGCGGCCAGTACGATGCCACTCAAGGCAAGAATATTGTTCAGTCCCCAGAAGATATTAATCAGAATACCGCCCAGTGAGTAGTCATGATTCCCCAGCAGAAAATACTGCACAGAGGCATACAGCAAGCCCAGTATAGTAAGTCCGATAACGGTTGCCTGTGGCCAGACCAGATAGAGGAAATTACCTTCCTGGCGGTCTTTTGGAGTGACTTTGAATTTAATCTGCTCACCCTTCATCACTGTCCAGATGGCGCTGAGGTTGACCGGGAAAAAAGATAAATAACTAGCCTTAGAACGATACCCCGCAATTCCCCAGGTGCCCATCATAAAGGCCAGTTCCATGGCAATCAGGAAAGGCAGGATATGGATGAAAAAGTCGGCGGTATAAGCACTGACTGGTGCAATGGCGGTGAATAAATACACCAGTGGCGCAATTAAAAATAATGCATTCCAGATGCCCCCAAGATAAGACCAAACAGTGGAGGCATACATAATGCGTTGCCCCATGCTAAGGCCTTTACGGAACACCGGATTGTCATTCCGGGCAATGTCCAGCGTGCCTCCAGCATACTTAAAGCGCTGCACAGACCAACTGAGTAAATCCTGCGGTGACAACATTTTGGATTCCACCGCCGGGTGCATCACTGATTTCCAATTACGCCCCTGATCAGAGTGCAGCATCAGCGAGGTGTAAATGTCTTCCGAGACATGGAAACGGTAAGGCGTGAATTCTTCATCATGTGCAATATTATGCCGCACCATGGAAACCAAGCCATCATCCAGATTTTTTTCGCCAGTGATTTTCCGTAGATCTTTTGATTTATCAGTCACCTGTTGCTCGATATTGTCGGCATAACACTTTAATGCTGCTTCCATCACTGCGTCACGCCGGTGTATAGAGCCAGCACCACAACAGAATGAAGCGTTCACCCAGTTACGTCGCCGCTGAATGATGTCGTAGAACATCTTCGGGTCATTCACAAACGGATCGTCGCCGATGCTGACCGGGCCGATGATTTTCTCTATACC
>CALFUP010000187.1 GCA_937929875.1 uncultured Cocleimonas sp.
TACGTGTGCAAAACATGGGTTTAAAAACTCGTGATCTTTTACAGCTAGTTGAAGACACAACAATAGACATAATTGAGCGCTGTTCCGGGCATGATGGTACCTACGCGGTGAAAGAAGAATTTCATGAAAAATCGATGAAAATCTGTCGTCCCGTTATTACTAAAGTACAAAAAGCTGAAGCGAATTACTACAGCAGTGATTGCCCAATGGCAGGAAACCAAATTGCAAATGGTATGGAAGAGGATGACTCGAAACCACATCATCCACTAACCTTGCTGCGCATGGCTTACGGTCTGTAATACGACCTGAATTGAAGAATTAGATATAGAGTTGGAGTATAAAATGTCAAAAATGCTAACACGTGAAGATTTACTCTCATTAGAAGAGTATCACCAACAACGGCCTGAAATTCGTGCAAATACGATGGCTCACAAGAAAAGTCGCAATCTACCTGTTGGCCCAAATGTGACCTTATACTTTGATGATGCGATAACCATAAAATATCAGATTCAAGAAATTCTACGTGCAGAAAAAGTCTTCGATAGCGAAGGTATAATGGACGAATTAGATACTTACAATATGATGTTGCCAAGTGGTACAAACTTTAAAGCTACGATGATGATCGAATACGTTGATGTGGCTGAAAGGGTAGCTGCACTAAAAAAACTCATCGGAATTGATAAACAAACATGGGTTCAAGTTGATGGTTTCGATAAAATATTCGCGATCAGTAATGAAGACTTAGACCGTGAAACTGAAGATAAAACCTCAGCGGTTCACTTTCTACGTTTTGAGTTAACGCCTGTAATGATCTCAGCAGTTAAAGGTGGGGCGGGTGTGAATGTAGGAGTTGATCATGATCATTATATGCATGCGGTTACTCCAGTCGCTGATAATTACCGCCAAGCATTTGCAAATGATTTGAGCTAATTACAGTAAAAGAAAAAACGATATAAATGATTAAGGCTGTTTTTGTAAAAGCTTTTTTTGCGTCTCGTCATTAATCAATTAAAAGTACACCTCCCCACTTTTTGACAATGCTATAACAAGACCTGGTTAGTAATATAAGGATAGTTGTTTTTATTATCGTTCCTCAAGGATAAATACACCTTCAATATGATTTGATGGATCAGCACTTTCTGATAACCCAAACGCGCCTAAGATCGCTTCAGCATTTTGGCCTACAAAATCCCCTGCTATAAAACCATCAGCATCCCGAGGAGGACTAGGAGTATTAGGATCCGAATCAATCACACTCGCGCCATTTAGCTGCAAATCGAGATCACCTGATTGAATTTGTCCATCAAATACAGCCACCCAAGTTTCATTTGGCGTATTTGCCGAGAGTGCCCCATTTGTTACACTACCAGTGTCAAAGTTGACATCCATTTGCACAGAAAGATTTGATACGACTCCTTGTGTTCCACTAACTAAACTATCATTGATTGTGTCATAACGTGAGAATGAACCAGTTCGTGCAGATACGATATCAGGATCTGTGGCTTCATAAGTGGCCCAAATCAGCCCAGAAGATGTTGAGTTCGTAATATTTCTAGCTGACAAGGTTGAGCTAAACTCTCCCCAGTACCCCCAACTGACAGGGTATCCACCCACTGATTGCTGATAATCTGAAACCGAATTATTCAATTCGTGTAAATCATTAACTCCTACAACAAAGGTAGGCGTGGAAGTCAACAACTCTGATGCTCTTGCATTAGTTTCCAGTGATGGGCTTGCTTGATTGATAGTGAAAGCATTGAAGTCTCCCGAAGCAACAGGATCTGTAGGATTGACTGGGCCAGTAGGATCTATAGGAGTGACAGGGACAATTGGATCAGTTGGAATTAATGGTATGGTTGGCGCAATAGGATCAGCAGAGTTATTGGGGGTATTTGTTGCTATTTCTGTTGGCGTTAATTGAGCAATAGGCTCTATCAATGTTGGTCTTCCTAACAAAGAATTACCGATTGCATATTCACGTTTTAACGGAGATGAAGGTTTCTTGATGTTTGAACTATGACCTTGGGAGAATACATTTGGAACTTGATCTAAACCTTTACACTTTCCTAGGCGATCAATAAATACAAACATAAATGATTGTGACTTACCTAGCAATAAGTCACAGCCATTTTTTATTCGAGACTTTATTCTAATCACCCCATCCCAAACTGCGACATACATACCGTTAGTTACAATTTCAACCTCATAATCAGTACCACGAATGCCTATAGTGGCAAGAGGTGTACGAAGCTCGTAAGCTTTCTTATTATTTTTACCGATAGCTCCAGTAATGGTTCTTAAGCCGCCTTGTATTAACTCTAATAATGCTGAGTTCGTCTTACTTCCTTCTTTATATTTATACTCTTTAATTTGTAGAATAGAGTTTTCTTGCAATGAAATGATAGCGGTATCAGACATTCTAAATTGTGCACGTCCATCATTCCCGACACGAATCTCATCTTTTTCAAATATAAGCGAACGCCTTTTTAAAGTTACTCTGCCAGTTACTCTATCACTAGTCACCGCACCCTTAGTCAATAGTGTTTTACCCGCTTCAGCGTCGGTTTCAGCAGCGGATAGCGGTAATATAAAACCTAATGTCGTTAATAATGCTAATAAACATAATAAGCGTTTAATCCCAATCATATCTAACTCCCACGCTAATTTCGTTACGATCAGCATCGTAGAGTTCCAAATTACTTTGATTACTTACATGCTTGGCTGCAAATGTGATTGCTGTATGCTTTTGTAAATCGAATTCATGACCCACTTTAACAATATAGCGATCATCGTCACGGTCAAATGGAGAAATTGGATACTGTCCATTATACTTATAGTGGCGATAATCGAGATTTAAAAAGGACTTATTCTGCGCATTCCAGTTTTGAGTAAATCGATAACTAACACCAATGATATCACCACTATATATATCACCCGCTTTTTCATCTGCCCATTCTTTACCAAGATAAGTGCTTAGCATATGAGTAGCATCACCTTTTTGAGTGTCTAATCTACCCACCACAAAAGCTCGTTTCTTATCGGAGAGATCTAATTTTTTTGAGTCGTAGTTTTCAACACTAAGAGAAATGCTCCCAATTAAACCTTTGGCTACACTTTTACGCGTAATAGCATCAATACCAATGGTATTACTGTAAAGCTTGCCGCCCAACATTACCGGTTTAGCACGCAGATTTAATTGGAATTGTTTATTTTGTTGGTTCCAAAGAAAGCCCTTACGTAAGTCTAAATCAGTAATATTGTAATCACCTTTTCTAAAATAATCTCGGTGCTTAAGCCTAGCTAACGCAAAAGAACTTCGACGTTTACTTATATTTTTATTCTGCTTAATTTGAAAACTAGATTCTGCAAATCCGCTTTGTTGGTTAACTGCTTTAGGGTCTAATGTAATCGTGCCAAAGCCAATCAAGTCGATGCTGTCATCCTGATAACCAAAGTTGATATTATCGTCATACCCAAGAGCAAAAGTTGCCAACTTTTTAACAACTACTCCACTTACAGTAGTAGAAGGGTCACTATTTAATTCGGCAATATATCCTTGAATATTCTCTCTAACTGGTGGTGGTGGTGATAAACTTAAAACATCATTAAACTCTTTAAGTGCAGCGCTTTTGTTATTTAGCTTAAGATATGCTCGTGCTAGCTCTAATCGAGGGCGTATGACATTAGGCAAAGTAACTGTTACACGATCAAGAGCGAATATCGCTTCGTTAAAATCTCCAGTTTGGAGGGCAGAGAATCCATATAGATAATCGAAACGAGGTTCGCCTTCGTTTTGCGCGCGTATATTCTTCGCTAAATCATAGGCTAGTTGAAATTGTTTTTGTTGTATCAACTTTTCTAAAATTGGATAACTCGCTTCAGCAGAAACAACTCTGACTAGTAAAACGGTCAAACAAAAAACGATGATTTTAAAACTATTTGTAATCATAGAATTCAGCCTTTTTAATTGAAGATGACAAAAAATGTAGCTTCATTAGCTGATCTTTTACCGTATTTATCTACAGCAAAGAAAGTGTATTCACCAATTCCTGGGGTTCTTCTCCTTTCATTAGTTGCTCGTAAAAAGCGACCTGAACTGAAATTATATGGCCCTTCAAAAATAACACCATTGGCTTCATCTTTAGTTACCTCTACTAGAGTATAAAAATCATTAGCATCTGGCTCCACCACATAATCATCTTCATCGAGTTGAATATCGATTCTTGAATCAAAAACACTGCCTGTAAATGTATCTCCAGTTACAACAGGAGGGTTATTACCCGCAGGTTCCATTATCCGTGTGATGTTTACAGTAATTTCTTCTGAGTCATTATTATCTTGATCTGTTGCTATAAAACTAAAGCTATCGTTGTCAGCCACGGGATAATCGGGTGTATATCTAACATACCCATCAGATGCTGTTGAGTCGTCTAATCTTTCATTTGTAGTAGTAGAAACTATTCTATACGTTAAGCCTTGCTGATCTCCATCTGGATCAATGGCTTTAAGTTGAATTGTTAAAGCATTGCCATTACCTAAAACTACGACGTTATAATCACTAGAGACACCAGTAGCTATAGGAGGATCATTTTCTGGCAATGATGTAGATCCAACAGGATAAACTGTCACTAGTACGACCTCAGGGTCTGAAGGAGGCGAGCTACTTACTTGATCGTTTATCATTAATTGAAATCTTAATACTGTAGTTGCACTAACTGTAGGAGCTATAAAACTTGGGTTACTATACGGATCACTATTATCTAAATTAACATCGGTATCCGTCGTAATATCTAACTGAGTCCATATTTTCTCATCAGCAAAGTTCTCACCTGCACAAGATTGATCGGCAAGCCCAAAGCCATACAGTGTTACTTCAGTTCCCGACTCTACATGTCTATCAACACCAGTTGTAGCAATTGGTTTATTAGTCACGCACTCTTCAGTCACTGTAACTTTGACGCTATCTACTAATGATCTAAAATCTTCTTGGTCGGTTACATATAGATCAAAATTTAGAACTTTATCAGGGTCACCAGTTATAAAGATAGGTGCAGTAAAACTAGGAGTTTCCGTATTTGCACTATTAAGAGTGACTTGATCAGGATCAGAAGCATCTTGAGACCATTCATATGTTTTTATTGGGCCTTCCTGATCTGATGACCCTGATCCAGATAGCGTTACACTATCACCCTGCGTAACTGTTCTATCAAAACCAGCATTCGCTATCGGGCGAGCATTAACATTAATGGTTACGGTTGCTATTGGCGAGCTATCCATTCCATCATTTATTTTGTAAGTGAAAGCATCAACTCCAAAGAAGCTTGCATTTGGGGAGTATGTATAAGTATTTACCCCAGCAGAATTTGTTACAGTTAGTACTCCATTAGTGGGATCGGTTACATCTACTACAGTTAAAGTACCTCCATCAATATCAAAACCCTCTATTTCACCAGGACCTTCAATAACACTTATGTCGAACCCTTGATTAGTATTTACACTAAATGAGTTAGCAGTAGGAGGGGTATTAGGGACAGTTAAATTAACAGTTGCTTCATTTGAGAATAAACCTTGTTCATCTTTAACCCTATATCTAAGGCTATCAGGAGAGGGAATACTAAAAGCTAAATACTCCACGACATTACCTGTTATGGGCCCTTGAAGTACATTTAAATTACCAAAATCTGGCAAGGTAATAATTTCATAAATTAAGTTATTATTATTTCCATCTGGATCATTACCCATTAAAGTTATATCAGTAGGATTACCCAATAAATCGATAGCTATGGTTAAGTCATCAGCGGTAGGAGGAATAGCTGTAGGTGTCGGACTGACCATGATCGTTACATCATCGGAGTCAGAAATTAAACCGCCACTATCTGTGACGGTTAATCTAAATACATAAATTCCGTCAATATCTTCACCCACATCACCAGTGATTTTTATGGTTGGCATTTTCAATTCAGCAGGGTCTATTGATGTGGGACCACTCATTTGAGTCCAGTTGTAATTTAATGGCAAGCTATTCAAATCATCCTCAAGATCTGTACTTCCAGAACCATCAAGTATTATTACTGGAGTAGTCTCATAGGATCCACCGCTAGTGTTAATTCGTGTAGAAGTTACAGATTGGTCTCGTCCAGCATTGGCTACTGGTGCTTGGTTAGATGGGTTTACTAAAATATCGACTGAATCCGCAATAGAATTTGCACCTTCATTATCAGTAACCACTAAATTGAACGTAAGCGTTTCAGCCACACTTGAAATGCTGGGGGCAATAAAACTAGGATTAGAAATAGAAGAGCTATTTAGACTTACTACTGGGACTCCTGTTAATTGCTGTTCCCATAAGTACTCATCTACTGTCCCATCTACATCTGTACTCCTGGAGCCATCTAAATTTACCGTTTGTAAACTTTCAACCGCTTGAGAGAATCCTGCATCAGCTAACGGTGGGTCATTAATAGGATTAACCTGTATATCAATTCTCGCCGTATTTGAGTTTTCAAATCCATCGTTAACTATGAAGGTAAAACTATCAGGACCTGAGTAATCTTTGGTCGGGATATATATAATTTTAGGTAAGGTTGTATCTAATTCTACGATTCCATTGGTCGTAGCTAAAGGCGTGTTTAAAACGTAATTTATTGAATCTCCATCAATATCATTTGCGCTGAGGGTAATGGCTATGGGTAAATCCTCATCGGTAACTAAAAATTGTGAAATTGCCTCGGGAGGGTTATTTAACGGAGGAGGTAATTTCACTGTAACTTTTACAACTCCAGTATGAGTTAGCTTATCCGCATCAGTTACTACTAAGGCATATAACAGCGAAATTTCTCGGTTAGGCGCAGCTAAAACGGTTGCTTCATCAGGAACAGTTATTGTTGGTTTAGATGAAAAACGGTCACTTACTTGAACATCATATTGGGTTTGTTGATCTACTCTAAACCAAGTGAAGTTTATAATATCGCCACTATCATGGCTGTCGCTGCCATCTAGGGTAATTGTTTCACTTGGTTCAGCGAACAACTCCAAAGGTATATTTGCAACAGGCCTTGAAGCTAGAGGTATTATTGGGGGTAAATTAATATCAACAGAAAGCTTGTACCCGAGTTTTTCGTTTATTTTGTTAGCGTACTTTCTAGCATGAGCTCTTGGGTTATCTTTGATTAATGACTGTAGCCTGATAAACCAGTTATTTCCTTTCTCATTAAGCAGCCCATCATCAGCGAAGTCACTACCTATTTCATCAATTATGGTATGAGAGCTAACCTGATACTTAGAACTAGCATCCATTAATGCACCTGATAACAACAATAACATAGCGTTATCCTCATTTATTGAGGTCGAATTAGCTGTTATATCTAGAGCATTGGAATTGCTAATTCCAAAAATTTTAATGATTTCTTTTTGTGATTGATCTAGAGCTGGCTGTAGCATCATACCTGAAGATAGCAGAGTATCTGCTCTATTACTGAGCCAGTGTGTTAGAACGTTTATTGAGCTGTTTTTCGGATTATTAGTGATTGCTGATAAAGTAATTGGATTACCTGAAACTAAACCCGTCTTTTCATTGAAAAAAGTGCCGGAAACTTTTATCCGATAATAAACAGTAGAATCTGTATCAAGTGTTTCGAATGTGAACTTACCGTTCTTTTCCGATACTTTGGACTCGATTGGCTGGCTAGTTGTTCTTCCAAAAGAATCTAATTCATCGATAATTACACTAGACCCAACAGAAAAAGGGCCCTTTTGAGCTACACCATTGTTTTCATATGTAGACGTAACATTAAGGTCAGAGCTAGAGCCGCCACCACATGAAACAAGCAACAACGCTAACGCACTGATTAGCATTAGTTTTATCAATTCAAGATACGAGCTCATCCCAAGCACTAGATACCTCATCTATATATTTAAAATATATTTGTCACTTATAACTATAGTAAATAAGTAACACTTTACAACTTTACTTTTTAATAAACATAGACGATAGGTAAGGAAATTCATATTAAATGAACATCTTTATATAAAATTAGAACGACGCTAACAGTGCATTAATTTTAAAATCAAATGCTTAAAATGTCAGTTTAATGCAGTTGCCCCTCTAGAAATGGTAATATCTCACAAAATTTAATTCTTTTAGGAACAAAGAATAGGATGTCATTTTTCTGTTAAAAAAACACAAAATATCTTTATTACCCATTTCATTGAGTATTCTATTAACGCTACTTGTTGGACTTCTTTACCTTAATAAGAATCCTACCGCTATCGACATTCTGCAAAGACTAGAAGCGATCCCTTATGATATCCGATTAAAACTTAGCACTCCTCAAACTGCTATAGACATTCCTCCCATAATTATTGTAGACATAGACGAGAATAGTTTAAAACAGCAGGGTCGTTGGCCATGGAGTCGTAAAAAACTCGCTCATTTAATTGAACGCATAAGTGAGAATACTCCTGCGGTTATAGCACTTGATATTGTTTTATCTGAGAAGGAAAAAAACCCAATAACTTCACTTAAAGAAGAGCTAATAACGTTAAATAAAGAAATGCCTAATTGGATTAAGGCTCTAAAAAGTGAATTAGATGCAGATGCGATTTTTACTAAAACCATAAAAGATAAAGATGTTGTTTTAGGTTACCCATTCCATAGAAATCAAATAATTCATTCAGGGAAATTACCCGATACAGTGGTTCAAAATGACTCATATAGTATTGAATCTCTAACTGCAATCAATATGAGAGGCTATACCGCTAACTTAAAGGAATTTACAAAAAATGTTCTGGGTAGTGGTTTTTTTAGTATAAGTCCTGATCGTGATGGCAATGTTAGACGCGCCCCGATTATTGCTATTTATAAAGATAAAGTTTATCCATCGCTAGCTTTAGAAACTGCACGTTTATACCTATTTGAAGATACGGTAAAACTTCATACTGAAACAATAGGTCAAGTCAAAACAGTAACACATGTGAGTATGGGAAAGTCACGTATTCCAACTGATGCAAAAGGTCAGATACTCATTCCATATCTTGGCAAACAAGGTCACTTCGAATACATATCAGCTCATAAGCTTTTGGAGAACAAGGAGACCTTTGAATCGATTGAAAATGCCATTGTCTTAGTCGGAACTTCTGCCCAAGGCTTAACTGATTTACGCCCTACACCACTTCAAGCCAGTTTTCCTGGAGTTGAAATTCAGGCAAACATACTACATGGGCTTTTAAACCCAGACATCATAGCCTATTCCCCAGATTGGACTGAAGGAGCGACTATTGTTTGGTTGCTAGTGTTGTGTCTAATAATGATATTAATTTACCCTTTATTACAGCCTCTTCAATTAGTTCTTTCAGGGCTTACATTACTAATTTTGACTTTTACTCTTAATTATTGGCTATGGTTTTCTCAACATATCAATCTACCCATTGTTCTTTCATTATTATTAATAATGGCCATATCGAGTGTTTTTGTGATCTATGATCTACTGGTTGAATCTAAAGGGCGAAAAAGAATTCATAACATGTTCGGACAATACGTGCCACAGGAACACATAAACAAACTAATCGATAACCCTAAACAGATTTCTACTCATGGACTAAGACGCGAAATGACCGTTCTTTTCTCAGATATAAGAGACTTCACTTCACTTTCAGAACCATTATCAACAAAAGAACTTAAATCATTTTTAAACCAATACCTTACACCTATCACTAAAATAATATTTGATCATCAAGGCACTATCGATAAATATGTTGGGGACATGGTCATGTCATTTTGGGGAGCTCCTATTGAAGACCCTCTTCATGCTCAAAATGCTGTTAAATCAGCCTTGATGATGCAGAAAACTATTAATAAGCTACAGGCAGATTTTGAACACCTAGGAATTAAAAAAATTGCAGCTGGCATAGGTATAAACACAGGGGAAATGAATGTAGGCGATATGGGTTCTGATTATCGTCGTGCTTATACCGTCTTGGGTGATGCTGTTAATTTAGGATCTCGGCTCGAAGGATTAACCAAATACTATGATGTCAAAATACTCGTTAGCGAAAACACTAAATCACAATGTCCAGATATCATCTTTAGATATATTGATAATGTAAGAGTAAAAGGTAAACAAAACGCTATAAAAATATACGAGGCCATTTCATTAAATAGAGATCAAACTACTGAACAAAAAAATCAATTGAAAACTCATAATGAGTCATATGAGGCTTATTTACGAGGTGATTGGGATAAAGCCAAGCTATTATTTACACAACAGTTTGATAAAACAGGGCATAAAATTTACCAGCTTTATTTAGATAGGATAAAGTCATTTAACGGAACTCCGCCCAAAAATTGGGATACTGTATTTATTCATGAGACTAAGTAATTTCTATTTAGTTGTCACTCATTGCATTTTTTAAACTAGACTAAAATTAAATTTAAAATGTATAACCAAAAAAATGATTGTAGGAGTAAACACGAGTGATAGAAATATGGGAATCTATTAAATCCAGCTTTTCATTTGATATAGGTTTAATCGTTCATTTAGCAACTTTAGGTTATGTACTCGGGTTTTTATTTAAGAATCAACTAATGCTTAGATTTTTAGTTTTTATATCTAGCTTTTTCTACATTATTTATTACTATTTTTACCCTGAAGTACCTCTATGGGGAGCTATTTTGGGTAGCAGTTTAATACTGCTAGCTAATTTTATTGGCACGGCTTCAATTTTATATGATCGAATGCCATTTCGTATTAACGATGAACATATACCTATTTTCAAAAGCCTAAAAGGAGTCGCTCCTGGGGAGTTTAGGCGCTTAATGAAATTTGCCAAGAGACATTTATCAAACAAGGAAACTACTTTAACTGAAGAATATCAAGCGCCTAAATATTTATTTTATTTAGTCGATGGAGAAGCTTACGCAAATAAAAATGGCCAAGAATTTACAATTCCTTCTGGAAGTTTTGTAGGTGAAATTAGTTTTATTCTAAAAGGTGAAGCAACCGCAACAGTAAAAATAAAAGCCGGTTGTAAGTATTTATCATGGGGAAAAAATGAGCTTGAAACACTGCTTTCAAAAGACCCAAACTTGCAACAAGCATTTGAAGCAAGAATTGCACGAGATATGGCGAATAAGTTAGCTAATTCACAATCTCAATTACATGATCAAAAAAATGAGATTCCTCTTATTTATTGATACCTACAAATCTAAATTAATCTGCTTTATGTTTATTAATTAGGTGTAGTAAAACTATTTAATCAAAATCGAGAATCTGTTACTTACATCACCTTGTTAACAGTTCAAATCTGAGTATAAAATGACACCCCCCCACTTTTTCATTATCCCTGTAAACCTCTTATCCAACTGTTCACAATCACTGCTTTAAGTAATTTCATTTCTTATTAGGTTTATTCTTTTTATTAGTTGAGATTTAACCCTTCAAATAACCTTGCAACAGCCTCTGCTCCAGGATCAATATTTCCCTTTAATTGCTCTTCATTTACATAAGTAGAACGTCCTGCTTTAGCCACAAGAATAGTAGCAGTATGATTTGCGCCTTCGCGCGCGGCGAGTGCAGCCGCTTCTACTCCATCATTTAAAGCTTCAAGTGCAGGTCTTAGAGCATCAATCATAGTGCGGTCGCCTAAATTAGCACCTCCTATATGTTGCATTCTATCTAAGCCTTCTTTTAAAGATTCAACCATCGATAAACCTTTAGATGAAGCGTCACCCACAGCAGTAAAGAAAATAGCTAATAACACTCCTGAAGAACCACCCATTACTTGGCTTAATTCCTGCCCTATAGCACTACAAAGCTTAGAATGATCAGCTAGTGGCAAACGGTCAAGTGCATTTATCAAAGACCGTCCTGCTCCAGCAACTGTCGAACCGGTATCACCATCGCCTGATTTAGCATCGAGTGCGTTTAAATCCGCCTCTGATGCAATCATAATTTCACAACATTTTGTGATTAGATTTGCTATGGCATCATCTCTAGAAGGAATCGGGGCTGTTGGAGCTAGTCCTTCGGGCATAGCGACTATTGCTACTGGCATTATTTTCTTGGCACCCGGCCAAGCTGATACAGAACAACTTGCTTTTAATAACTCTTCTTCTGCAGGATCGAGTGAGCATACAGAGACAGAAAAACCTCTCATATCTATGGCAGTCATTAATGAAGCTGGTCCTACAATTAATTTCAACTTTTTGCCGATTGAAGATTTCATTAATTCATTGGCTAGAATGGACATCTCTAATTCAGATACACCCCCTAGGTTATTCAATAGCACCACATAATGGTTGTCGTACATTAAGGGTTCTAATTTAGCAACGATGGCAGTTATTGCTTGCTTAGCATCAACGTAATCTAATTTTTCAAAACCTGGTTCACCGTGAATTCCTAAGCCAAGCTCTGCTTTACCTGCTTCAATCCGATCATCTTTAGGCGATCCTGGTACAGTGCAAGTATCTAGTGACATGCCGATGCTTTTAGTCCCTGCAATTACATTTTCAGCAACTTTTGTTACTTCTGTCAGCGAGGCACCCTGCGCTGCCAAAGCGCCTGCGATTTTATGCACAAATACAGTTCCTGCTATACCTCTAGGCTTGGGCAAGTCAGGTAAGGCGATATCATCATCAACCACGACCATATTGACCTTAAAACCCATCTCAATAGCTCGCTCTGCAGCTAGGCCAAAATTGAGACGATCGCCTGTATAGTTTTTAATAATAAGCAAACATCCGGCAGATCCTGTCACTGCCAAAATGGCTGATAGAACAGCATCAACAGAAGGCGAAGCAAATACTTCACCGCACACTGCAGCCGTCAACATGCCCTCACCCACCAAGCCAGCATGTGCAGGCTCATGTCCTGATCCACCACCAGAAACAAGTGCAACTTTTGACTTATCCCAATCGTTTCGAACGACTACTTTAATGTGCGGATAACCATCTAGTCTTGCCAACGCACCACCAGAAGTCGCAATCAACCCATCGACTGCCTCTGTGACAATGTTTTCTTTTTTATTAATAAATTGAGTCATAGTTTCTCCATTAATAACCCTTAAACATAGAGAGTTATCAGCGTATATTTGTTTAGGAAACGTTCTTTGCTACAAGTTCTTCAGTAGCCAAGAGAGTAGCAATAAAAATTGATTTAAACCTTTATCAAGCAGACGCTAGTAGGTGCTTAGTAGCGACACAGTTGAAGCTACTCTCATGCATTATGTCTAATAAAAACTAAACTTAGCTTACTGGAGTATGAAACAAGAGCTTATAAAAGCGCTTGAGGGTGAAATGTAAATTGTGCGTCAGTCATCTCATTTTTAATTAGCTTCTTGATATTTTCTGGAATACGCTCATCTGTATGATGAAACAAATCACATTGCTTCATCGCAGTTCTAACATTAATATTTTTCCCAAGATACTCGAATACTGTTCTACCAGAACTAGGTTGATGGGAACTTCCCGATGATGCACAAATCACCAAACCAGACATATAAGGGCTATTGGGTCGATAATTTGGCGTGAGAATTGCTTCAGATATCGTTGAATTAAAAACCGGCTCAGACTCAACAATAAATATTCTTTCAGCTAAGAAAAATGCAATCCCATGATATTTGACAACAAGTCTAGGAATAGACAAATCATCGTTTTTGCTCGATAGCTCTATGTGTTTAACATAGTAGTAATCACCCAGTTTATAGAGCTTTAAAAATGATCGAAATATATAGCCGGGAAAGCTAAATGAATAAAAATAACGATAATAATAACCTTCGTAACGACCTAAAGACTGACTAGAATTTTTCATCAAAGGCATAACAATGTTAGCCAATTGTTCAGGAACTGCTCCTTTGTTTTCTTTAGTGCTAGGTAAGCCCGCTATTTTTCAAATTCGATTGGATCAATAACAATTTCTTCACTTTCTACACCAAAGAAATCACAGATTTTTTTATAATTTTTATAGGCGGGAAATGATTTCCCGCTAAGGTACCTATTGAACTGTTGTCTATTAATTTCGAGCCTTCGGCAAACTTCTGATATGGAGCTATAGAAACCACAGAGAAACTTTAAGTTTGCTGCAAAGTTAACAGAATCAGATTGCTTACTCATACTTACACATAGACCATTATCAACAAAATACTGATTTTCAAAGAAAAAACACATAAATGATATTCAAGAATAGGTTATTAATTTAAAAAAAACTACACAAAATTCCTATCAAGAGAGGTGGGTGCTTTTTCCAAACACTGGCAAAGTAAAAAACAACAATGCATCTTCACAGCTTCAATTTTTAAGCCAAGTAGCGACAAACAGAACAAACTTAGCCACCACTAAGCAATGAGCATACTGCTAAACTGATTATTAACTATTCAAGATACTCTAAAAAATGCTTAATTTTAAAGATGCCGATCAAAGTCTTTGGCAACATACTGCGATTAAACTTCCCAAGCCAGAAAAACTGACGGGTGCTATAAAAGCAGACGTTACTGTCATCGGAGCAGGTTTTACTGGATTACGCACAGCACTAGAGTTGGCTCAAAAAGGTGTCAATGTGATCGTCTTAGATTCACACGAACCCGGTTGGGGCGCATCAGGAAGATCAGGTGGACAAGTTAATCCGCTTGCACATGCTCAACCTAATGAAATCATTGATCAGCTTGGCGATGTTTTTGGCCCTAGGATGTTAGAAAATTATATTCACTCTGCTGATGAAGTTTTTGACCTCATCGATAAGCATGATCTTCAATGTGATTCAGTAAGAAAAGGTTGGTTACGCGGCGCACATTGTAAATCAGCCAAATCTGAGCTAGAAAAAATGGCTAAAAATTGGTCAGAAGCAGGCTTAGGTATTGATAGCATAGAGGGTGAACAGCTACATAAATTGACTGGGTCAACAGCATATTCATTTGCTACTCTCGTCAAATCAGGTGGTTCGCTGCACCCTTTATCTTACACGAGAGAATTGGCCAGAGTTGCTATGGAGAAAGGCGCTAAAATTTACTCTGATAGCAAAGTATCAAATATAAATCGCAAAGGTGATAATTGGCAATTGACTACTGATACTGCAACCATTGAAAGCGAGTGGGTGGTGTTTTGCACCAATGGTTATACTGATGATACTTTGAAAGGTTTGAAACAAACGGTCATTCCGCTAATCAGTGTTCAAGGAGCTACTCGCGAACTAACTGACGAAGAATATGCGCAGGTATTGCCCGAAGGTCATACAATCTCGGATACCCGCCGTGTTATTTACTATGGTCGTAGAGATAATCGTAATCGTATCTTGTTTGGTAGTTTAGGATCTTCAGAATTATGCGAAGGCTCAGATAGAGATCGTATCCACAATGCATTTAAAACGGTTTTCCCACAATTTAAACCCAGTGATATAGAATTTTATTGGGGTGGACGTATCGCACATACTAAAGATTTTTTACCGCATCTACACGAACCCGCTCCTGGCATTCTTGCAGGATTAGGCTGCAATGGTCGCGGCGTGGCGATGAGTACAGTAATGGGACGTATTCTTTCTTAACGAGTGTTAGGAAAAGAAAAAAATGATATGGCGATACCAACGACGCCTTACAAATCTTTCGCTTTTCATCGATTCCATGAAGTAGGTGTTAGTGTAACGACTAAGTATTTTGAAATGAGAGATGCTTTCGAAGAGAAATTTTCATAATCACACGCATTTCTAAACAAATTGCACGTGTGCTAACTAATTAAAGAGATAGGCTATAAAGATGATTAAAATAGAGAAACCAGATTCCACTAAGCTAATTGAGATTAAACAATGGGATATTTGGGAAAAAGAACCCTGTAAATTTGAACATAAGCAGCAAAGAACAGAGTCATTTTATATTTTTGAAGGAAATGCAAGTTTAGCGACAGATACAGGCATCAATGTAGACGTTTCTGCTGGTAATTTGGTTACTGTAGAATCGGGCCAAATAGTTAATTGGCATGTCCATAACACGGTCAAAAAACACTTCATATTTTTCGATTAAAACTGATGGAATAGCTTTAAAAAGATACTGTTTAAATCTTAAAATGACACCCCCCCACTTTTTGAAGCATTTTTAGGACTTGAATATATAGTAAAAAATTTAAATGACCTCACGCTAAATTTTCATCAACCAGTTTTTAAGCTTTAACGCATTGTCACTATAAATACGTTTAGGTGAGGAATAAAAAGCATAGCCATACCCCTTTAGCTGCTCCTTGAAGGGGGTGATTAATAGGCCATTGTTTATTTCATTGAGCATTAAATCATCCGCCAGAATTAAGCCTTGCCCATCAACCGCGGCTTGAACACGCACATTGGCATCGCTAATAATTCTTCGTGGATTTGTTAACTCAAGATTACTCGCAGTTGGGTGATTTACTTTAAACCATTCTTGCCATAAATCTTGAGAGCGGTCTTCACATAACAAGGGGATATTCTGTAAAGACGTATCTAATAGAGAATCAATTTTAATATGCATCCCTGCGTTTAAATTATGCGCAGATAATAATTTTGGACTGATGGCTGGGTATAACGGCATTGGTATTTCTGCTAAACGAGTTCGATCAAGCTTGCCGTTACAGGTACCCCACAAAATAGCTAGATCAACTTCGCTTACTTTAAAATCAGATGAATTAACTGAATGTTGTAGCAAAATTTTGATATTCGGGTAAGCATCGTTAAAGTTACTAATACGCAATGACAACCAGCGAGCAGCTACATAGGTGGTTGTGGCGATTGTGACATTTGCTTCTGCTTTATCCTCTTGGATTTTTGAGAGACTGAGGCTTAAATCTTCAAATAATTTTTTTGTCGTTAAATATAAGGCTTGCCCACTATCTGTTAGATACACTTGGCGCACCGAACGTTTAAACAAACTGCTTTGTAACTCCTCTTCTAATTTACGAATTTGATAACTAACCGCGCCTTTGGTAATACACAGTTCATTCGCCGCAACACTAAAGCTCAAATGTCGAGCAGCGGCTTCAAACACTTTTAGACTATCTAGTGGCGGCAAGACGTGTTTCATTGCTTATCCGATAACGTGATATTAAAAAACATAGTTCAATCTAATTGAACTATAGGTCAATATTATTCGATTGTCAGCCTTACCCTTTGTTATACATTATGTGTCTTTAATATTGTTACATTACACTTGGAGTAAATATGGCTAATTCAGTGAAGTCTCATGCGCGCGTTGTTGTTATCGGTGGCGGAATTGCTGGCTGCTCTACCTTGTATCATCTTACCCAATTAGGCTGGACCGACGTGGCACTAGTAGAGCGAGATGAACTTACCTCAGGTTCTACTTGGCATGCAGCGGCACAGGTCACTCAGTTTGGTGGAAATCAAACGATGATTGGATTGAAGCGTCATAGCATCGACCTTTATCGAGAACTGGCGGCAGATGAAGATTTTCCGTTTTACTACGATATTACTGGCGGCATGCGTACGGCTTATACCCAAGATCATATTGATACCTACCAACATTATATTGGCATGGCGAAAGGCATGGGTGTAGAGATGGAATTTATCAGCCCAAAAGAAGTGGGTGAGCGTCACCCTTTAATGAGTACCGATAAAATTTTGGGTGCTTGGTGGGACCCGTTAGATGGATATATCGATCCATCTGGAATTACTCTTGCTCTGGCTAGAAAAGCACGAGAGGCTGGTGCTTCAGTGTATCGAAATAATCCCGTTGAAAATATCACCATTAAGTCTAATGGTGAATTTATTGTTCACACACTAAACGGCGATATCACTTGTGACAAGGTAGTGAATGCATCAGGTTATCGAGTCAATGAAGTAGGGAATATGTTAGGTGTTGAACATCCTGTGACTTCAATGGAGCACATGTATTTCCTCACAGATAACCTACCTGAACTGGAAGCCTTAGATTTTCAGGTGCCAATTATTCGCGATCCCGCTGATGATTTTTATAGCCGTCAGGAAAAGCATGGACTACTTGTGGGTGTTTACGAACAAGACTGTAAAACCTTCGGAATGGATGGTATTAATCCCAGTTTTACCAGAGAGCTGTGCCCACCCGATTTAGACCGTTGTTTGGATAATATGGAGCGAATTTTCGAGCGCCTACCTGCGTTACAAAACGCCGGGATTCATACCACTGTTAATGGACCGATAACGTATACAATCGATGGAATGCCGTTAGTAGGGCAAATTCCCGGGGTTGAAAATGCGTATAGTTGTATTGGGTTACGCGCAGGTATTGGAGAAGGCGGTGGCCATGGAAAAATCTTAGCTGATCTAATCGTATATGGTGAATGTGAATGGGATGCATGGTGTCTTGATCCGAGACGTTTCACTCAATATGCGAATACCGAGAACACTTGCCTCAAAGCAATTGAAGATTACCAAAACGAATTTCACTATCACTTACCGCATGAACATCGTCCTGCTGCACGTTTAGCACGCACAACGCCGCTGTATCCTGTATTAGACCAGTTGGATGCTGCTTGGGGAGTGGTGAATGGTTGGGAGCGAGCATTGTTCTTTAAACCTACACCTGATTTTGAAGATGTACATTCATATCGTTTCACCGCAACTAAAGTGTTTGTAGCAAAAGAAATTGAAGCGTTGACTAGCAATGTTGGCTTAATGGAGGTTTCTGGCTTTAATCGTTACTCTCTGGAAGGCACGGGAACCACAGATTTTCTTGAGAAATTGACCTGCGGTAATATACCCAAAGAAATAGGTAAAATAAGCTTATGTTACCTATTAAATGAGAATGGGAACATTTTGAGTGAAGCAACAATAGCCAAACTTGGCGACGAACATTATTGGTTTGGATCAGCTGCAGCTGCGGAATGGCACGATAGGGATTGGTTAAATCGTTTTAAGCCAGATTCAGTCACACTGACTGAGATGGCATCATCCCATACGATATTAGTTGTTGCGGGGCCAAAATCTAGAGATTTATTGCAATCTCTCTCGCCACGTTGTGATTGGTCAAAGGCTGCTTTCCCTTGGTTACATGCAAAAGAAATGACGTTAGGCCATGCAAAAATGCTGGCAATGAGCGTAAGCTTTTCTGGCGAATTAGCTTATGAATTACATATCCCCAATGAGCAACTTTATTTAGTTTGGAAGCTATTAGAAGAAGCAGGAAAGGCCTTTAATATGTCTCATTTTGGCTTATATGCGACAGAATCCATGCGCATGGAAAAAGGTTATCTACATTGGAAAGCTGATCTGATATATGAACGTAATCCATTAGAAACTGGATTAGATCGTTTTGTAAAAATGGACAAACCAGAGTTTATTGGTAAAGAAGCGTTGGAAGCATCCTTATCGACTGGTCTAAAAAAGCAATTAGTAACCTTGATTGTTGATTGCGATATTGCACCTGCTCATTCTGGCGACTCTGTATATGTAACGCACGCAGACGAAACAGAGGAACTGATAGGAACAGTCACTTCAGGTGCTTATGGTCATAGGGTTAATAAGAACATCGCATATGCATTTGTGAAGCCTGAATTCGCAGACTTAGACCTATCAAATGTTGCAAATAATAAAGCAAAATTAAGCATTGGAATATTGGGCCAAAGCTACCCTGCAGAATTATCAGCTCGTTGTTTATATGACCCTGAAAACTCTCTATTACGAGCTTAAAAGATTTCGATGAATAACTACTAATCTTTTTGATAGCCAGTCAAAGACAGATAAATCATTTTCTCAGTGTTTTTATTTATCTAATTAAAACTAGAAAAGCCACAAAAAGTAGGGGGGTGTGCTCTACAAGCCCAACAGAACAGTCTTTTTTTAATGATCTTACGGATAATAAAAAAGGCGTACTAAATAGTACGCCTTTTTTATTGAGTTACGCTCTGTTAGCGCAAAGCTAAGTTTTAGCCTTTACCTCTCCATGGGATTGTTTTGTCGATAATCCAACGCATCATGAGGTCAAACATTAAGCCTAATAAACCAAGGATGATAATTGTAGTCCAGATTATTTCGTAGTCTGATTGCTTACGCGCTACGTTTTCTACAAAACCGATACCTGTCGTTCCCGCTAACATTTCTGCTGCAACCAATGTACCCCAACACACACCAATCGCGATGCGAATGCCGGTCAGTATTTCTGGTAAGGAGTTAGGCAAAATTACTCTACGTAAAATCTGGCGATTCGTAGCACCTAAAGAGTGAGCCGCATGGATTTTAGAAAGATGCGTACCTGTTGCACCTGTTCTTGCTGAGATGACCATAATGGCGAAAGCAACCATAAACAACAGGAAGATCTTACCATCATCTCCAATACCAAAGATCGTCAATATCAATGGCGCCCAAGCCAATGGTGGTACAGGTCTGTAAAGTTCGATTATAGGATCGAAGAAACCTTTCGAAAATCTCGATAGACCCATGAACAATCCTAGTGGCACACCTAAAATAATACCAAAGAATAAACCCGCTAGAACACGTAACAATGAATCCCATACATGACCAGATGGCATCGGTACTTTGAAAGACTCAAAGTTACCTGTGGCAAAATCATGCACTTTACTTTTAGTATTTGGTGTAACGATTCCATTTACATCATGGCGAGGGAAATCGCCAGGGATGAACGATGAGATAAAATCAGGAACAAGGAAATCAACCATTTCACCAAAAGGCTTCATTTTGTACCACAACATTGGGTAGCCTTTATAGCCAATTTCTGGATTAGAGATTCGCGCAAATGTACGTAAGGTATCAGATGGCTTTGGTAACCAACGACCAGAACCCTGTTCACTACATGAACTACTGCCTGCTCTGATTTCTCCACCTGGCATCATTAGCGCATCGTAGAATCTTAATCCACCTTGTTGACTCTTTTGCTCATCATCTAGATTAACTAATGCAGATTGAACATTATTTAGTGCATCAGGTGGGAAAATGTTGCCATCGTCCACACGTCGTAATACACGCGTTAACCCTTTAACAAAGTCGGCACGATTAGCAACTAATAACTCATCCAAACCTGTTGCGGCTTCTGTCTGAATCTCTAATGCAGCTATCTGCGCTTTTAGCTTTTCAACTTGGCCTAAAAAATTAGCATTGTTATTTTTAATCTTTGAAAAATCTTTAGCAATTAATTTCATTTCCTCAGCTGCTGCTGCAAACTTATAACCACGCGCACTTGCTGGAGCATCAGGTATTTCATTTCCTGAATCACCCCAACGAGCATTTTTACTAGCTGCTTCTACTTGTTCAGCTGTCGGATCACCTGGATAGTTGTCATCAGCTAGCTTCGCGGTTAATGCATTAATACGAGTTTCAACAGCCTTAAATTGAGTTTCAGTTGCGGGATCTAAAAACTCTGGAGAAGTAGCCCCCGTAATTGCTGCTCGCATCAACTTGATCGTTTCTTTTGCTTTGACTTTTTCAGCATCAGAAAAACCCAGGATATCTACTCGATCAGATAAGCTACTCAACTGTCGATTTTCTCTAACTAATAAACTGGTGCCTTTCAAAAACTCTTTTTCTAATGGAAAAACAGAACGAATAGGATTAGCAGCAGCTGCAAGTTTACCTACCTGACAAAGTTCATTAGCAGCTTTTGGATGAAATGCTCTGGCTGCATCCCAAGAAAAATAAAGCCACATAATCATAATGAAACTAACGCCTGTAACAACCCAATGCCATCCACCTAAAGCACGTTGCGGATTACCAAAAACAGCATCACTTTTTTCTGTACGAATTAATTTACGCCCGTAAAAAAATGCCCATATAACGGCAGCAATTAAAGCCAGAAACAATATACCTACAATGAGGCCTCTATATTCAAATAAGAAATCTAACATAATTATACCTGCCCCATTATTTCTTCTTCCATATCCCAAATCATGGTAAGAATTTCTTCACGTGTTTCAATGAACTCTCGGCTATTTTTGATTTCTCGAGTATCTTGAGTAACGCCCATTTCAGCAAATGGAAGGTTATATTCTTTGTGGAGTCTGCCAGGGCGTGGCGCCATAACAAACAGTCTTTCACCAAGCAGTAATGCTTCTTCTACTGAGTGAGTAATAATCATGATGGTCTTGCCAGTCTCTTTCCAAATTTTAAGCACTAAACCCTGCATTTTTTCACGAGTTAGGGCATCTAAGGCGCCTAGGGGCTCATCCATAAGGATTAGGTCAGGATCGTTAATTAGGCAACGAGCTAAAGCAATACGCTGTTGCATACCACCAGATAATTGATAAGTTGGAACATCGCCAAAACCACCTAAACCAACGATTTCGAGCCATTCATCGACCATTTTTTTGCTTTTCTTTTTATCTGTACCTTTCATACGAAGGCCAAAATCGACATTTTCAGAAACGGTTAACCATTCAAATAAAGCCCCTTGTTGGAAAACCATCCCACGATCTACACCAGGACCTGTTATTTCTTCATCACCCAGATAAACTGCTCCGCCAGTAGGGCGATTAAATCCAGCAATGATATTTAATAGGGTTGTTTTACCACAGCCAGATGGGCCAAGTACTGCGAGTATTTCTCCACTCTTTAAAGTAAAGTTGATGTTGTTAAGTGCATGTACCTGCCCACCTGTATCAACATCAAAGACCATACTTAAATCTTTTGTTACTAGATCACTCATATATTTTCCTTGTATATCTATTAGCAATAAGTAGCTATAGACATGCCATATACACTCTA
>CALFUP010000188.1 GCA_937929875.1 uncultured Cocleimonas sp.
AGACTTGTAATCAGTAGGTCCCGAGTTCGACTCTTGGTTGCGGCACCATATATAAAGGCTTGAACATTGTTCAAGCCTTTTTTATTTAAAAATAACATTTATTCCTGATTAAAAAAGACACCCCCCTACTTTTTAAGTATCTTGCTTGATATTAAGCTTTATAGCCTCATATTAACTCATGAAGTAAAAGATATCTTTCGTCATTAAATCAATGACATTAACCAGTGGTATCGGTAAACTTCATCTAAACAATAGGATGTCTAAAAGTACATCTATCATCATTAAACCTTTGGGGGCGATTCTGGCTTCGACGTGGATCACGAAACCTTAGGAGCATGTAGTGCGTTTTAGTGAGCACTTAAACACTAGCTAAAAAACTTTAGTTGCCAATGATGACAACTACGCTCTAGCTGCTTAATAAGCATCACTAGACTCCTGACCTTTCCTCGCCTGTAGGGCAAGTGTTCGGGATCATTTATACGGGATCGCGGTGAAGTACGTTTGGGACGGAGCCGTTAAAACTTTTACCAGAATCGCTCTTTTCAATCCTGTCTAGTGGTTAGATAAGAGTTAAATCAATAGCTAGACTAAACATGTAGCGCCTTCAGGCAGAGTATTTGCGGACGCGGGTTCGAACCCCGCCGTCTCCACCAATACTAAGTTTTAGGAAGACCTAAAACACTAAAAAACCCGCTTTATAGCGGGTTTTTTAGTATCTATCGATACATTATATCATGGTACGCTGAGACCCATTATAACCCATAACTAAAGAGGGTATCTGTGAGGTCTAAATACCAAATACCCTCTTTTTGAGGATATTTCTATATGAGACGCAGTCTAACAGTCAATCCCGTTGCAAAAGCAATACGAATAGTTGAGGGTAAGCCCAAGAAACTAACTGATGGTGTGGGGTTGCATCAAGCCCTCCTCCTGCTTGGAACTTAAAACGACGACAAACTTATTATGACTGGGCTATGGAAGTAATCGATCAAATAAGAAACATAAACCCTAGACTAGGAGAAGCTTTTGATAATGCTTATCCAGATCGGCCTAATAAATAGGTTACCTCTTGAGTATTAAGATTTTCTTGAAATGCTAATGTAATCCCTTGATTTTAAATATAAATATAAAAAAGGGTGTGTTTGAGGGGGGGGGTAATAATAATTTTCACTGAAAGAATAAGAACTTAACTTTATTTTTTAGTATCTGGGGTTCGTTTGACTTAATTGAATTAGTCTCTTCCAATTGAAAGACATGATCAAAAGAGTGCTAATTTAGTTAGTGTCCAAAATAAAAAATATTTTTTGTGATAAATGTCACAGAATAGTAATACAAAAATGTACTATTATTTATTAAATGGTTTATGAGTTTTTTTCACAAGAGATTTACAGGGGGTTAACACAAAATCTCTCTCTTGTATTATTGAGATTTGGGGGGGCAAGATTTTATCCTTACTATTGCACTTACTGCGTAAGTGATGCTAAGTTGTAGTAAAGTTCAATTTATTCTAAGAATAAATCTATTTATAAGGATATTGTGAAGGGTCAGTGTTCGACTTTTTGATCTAAACAATTTTATCTATGTTAATTTTTTTGTAAATTTTTTTCAGTCTTATTCATATTATAATGATTTTTAAAAAGGAGAAGTTTAATGGCAAAGCAAAGCAGTCAAAAGTTTATTGCAAGGAATAGAGCGCCTCGTGTCCAGATTGAATATGATGTAGAGCTTTATGGTGCTGAGAAGAAGGTGCAACTTCCATTTGTTATGGGAGTTATGTCTGATCTTTCTGGAAAACCAGCAGATCCTCTTGAGCCAGTTGCAGATCGAAAATTTTTAGAAATTGATGTTGATAATTTCGATGATAGATTAAAAGCAATAAAACCAAGAGTAGCATTTCAAGTTCCTAATACTTTGACAGGTGAGGGTAATATGAGCGTTGATTTAAGTTTTGAAAGCATGGAAGACTTTTCACCTGCCGCTATTGCTAAAAAGGTAGATTCAATTGATAAGTTATTACAAGCGAGAACGCAGCTTTCTAATCTTTTGACTTATATGGATGGTAAGTCAGGTGCAGAAGAATTAATCACTAAAGCGTTGAATGATCCGGCGCTTCTTCAAGCTTTGAGTTCAGAAGCAAAACCAACAGCTTCAGATGATTCAACTGAAGAAGAGGAGTCTTAATCATGGCGACAACAAAAGATACGCAAAGTAGTTCTCAAGGTCAGGTAGAAACACTTGAGTCGAGTGATTTTTCTAGTTTACTTGATAAAGAATTTAAACCAAAAACTGAACGTGCGAAAGAAGCTGTTGAAAATGCAGTTAAGACCTTGGCGGAGCAAGCCTTAGGACAAACAGGGCTAATTTCAGACGATTCAATCCGTTCTATTGAATCAATGATTGCTGAATTAGATCGAAAAATGTCTGAGCAGATTAATCTGATCTTACATCATGAGGATTATCAACGTTTGGAAAGCAGTTGGAGAGGTTTGGATTATTTGGTAAATAATACTGAAACCGATGAAATGCTAAAAATTCGTGTGATGAATATTTCTAAAAAAGATTTACATAAATCACTTAAAAAATACAAAGGTGTTTCTTGGGATCAAAGTCCAATATTTAAACAAATATATGAACAAGAGTATGGTCAGCTTGGTGGTGAGCCATATGGTACTTTAGTTGGTGATTATTATTTTGACCATTCTCCACCTGATGTTGAACTGTTAGGCCAAATCGCACAAATATCTTCGGCTTCTCATGCGCCATTTATTACTGCACCAGCTCCATCCCTATTAAATATGGAGAGCTGGCAGGAATTAAGTAATCCAAGAGATCTTACTAAAATATTTGGTACACCAGAATATGCAGGTTGGAGATCGTTACGAGAATCAGAAGATTCAAGATATCTGGCGATGGCAATGCCACGTTTTCTTGCGCGTCAACCTTATGGTGCAAATACAAATCCAGTGGAAGAGTTTGCCTTTGAAGAAGATATTGAGGGTACTGATCATGGTAAATACGCATGGGCGAATGCTTGTTATGCAATGGCAACCAATATCAATTCATCATTTAAACATTATGGTTGGTGTTCACGTATCCGTGGAGTCGAATCAGGTGGTGCTGTAGAGGGATTACCTACTCATACTTTTCCCACTGATGATGGTGGAGTAGATATGAAATGCCCTACTGAAATTGCCATTAGCGATCGTCGAGAAGCCGAACTAGCTAAAAATGGATTCATGCCTTTAATTCACAAGAAGAATAGTGATTTTGCTGCATTTATTGGTGCGCAATCATTACAGAAGCCTGCTGAATACTATGACGATGACGCAACTGCAAATGCTAATCTTGCTGCACGTCTACCTTATTTGTTCGCGACATGCCGCTTTGCTCATTATTTAAAGTGTATTGTAAGAGATAAAGTCGGTTCTTTTAAAGAACGAGAAGACATGCAAAAGTGGTTACAAGATTGGGTAATGAATTATGTTGATGGTGATCCAGCAAACTCAAGTGAAACAATAAAAGCAAAGAAACCTCTGGCAGCAGCAGAAGTTGTAGTCGAAGAAGTAGAGGGAAATCCTGGTTACTATACTTCGAAGTTTTCTTTAAGACCACATTACCAACTAGAGGGACTCTCAGTATCCTTGAGCCTTGTTTCAAAATTACCATCTACTAAAGAGTAGTAATGGTATTGCTGAAGTTTAATATTTTTTACGATTCATAATAAAAGGAGAAAAGTTATGGCTGTTGATATGTTTTTAAAACTTGATGGAATAGAGGGTGAAGCACAAGACTCTACACATAAAAAAGAAATTGATGTTTTAGCTTGGAGTTGGGGTTATTCACAATCTGGTACTACTCATATGGGTAGTGGCGGAGGTGGTGGTAAGGTGAATGTTCAGGATATTAGTGTGACAAAATATGTAGATTCGTCTTCAAACTTGCTCATGAAACATTGCTATGAAGGTAAGCATATAGGAAAGGGAGCGTTAGTTGTCCGAAAAGCAGGCGGATCCCCATTGGAGTATATTACTATCGAAATGGAAGACATTATTGTTTCTTCTGTATCTACAGGCGGTTCTGGTGGTGAAGATCGACTGACAGAAAATATTAGCCTTAATTTTTCAGTAGTTAATTTTAAATATAAACCACAAGAAAAAGATGGATCTGGTGGTGCTGATAAAGAGTTTGGTTGGAAGATTGCAGAAAATGTAGTGAAGTAAAAAACTCATGATAGTTGAAAGTTTTGGCGGCTGATATAAGCGCCGCTAAAACTATTTTATTAAGTCATTATTGCAATCTACCCATTGCAATTGAATATAAGTCGTGAGGGTTTACATATGAATGCCGAGAAATATATTCGAGACGGTAACCCTGCAGAGGCTTTACAAGTCTTACAGGAGGAAATCCGAGAAAATCCAGCTGATCCAAAGTTGCGAATTTTTTTATTTCAATTGCTTGCCATATTAGGTCAATGGGATCGTGCAACTAAGCAGCTCGATGTCATTGCTAAAATGGAAGATAGTGCATTGGCCATGGTTCATGAATGCCGTGCTGCTATTGAATGTGAGAAATATAGAGAGGAGGTTTTTTCTGGGGCTAAAGATCCTGTTTTTATGGGTCAACCCGAAGAATGGCAAGCACTCTTGTTACAATCTCTAAAGTTATCAGCGAAAGATAATGATAAAGAGGCGCAGGTATTAAGTCAGCAAGCCATGGAAATGGCACCTGCGACCTCAGGAAAAATCAATGGAGATAATTTTGAGTGGATAGCTGATGCAGACACTCGTTTAGGCCCATTATTGGAAGTTTTTGTTGATGGTCAATATCGATGGGTTCCTTTTACTAATATCAAGCGTCTCGCAATTGAGTCTCCTGAAAACTTAAGAGATTTTGTTTGGATGCCGGCACATATTCAATGGGAGACTGAGGGGGAATCTTTTGTTTTGATACCCACCCGTTATCCTTTCTCTGCTGATAAAGATTCTAAATTAGCACTATCTAGGCAAACAGAATGGGTTGAGAAAGTTGAAGGTAGTTTCATTGGTTATGGACAAAGATTATATGCCACTAATGAGAATGATTATTCGATTCTTGATGTCAGGGATGTCTTTTTTGAACAAGTTCCTTCTATCTAGTTACAGCTTTCCTAATTATGCGTAAAAATTCATCAAGATCTAGTGAGCCTCAATTTCTACCTTCGTTATTAGATAGAGTAACAGATGATGAATATATGAGTAGCACACTTGAACTTAGCCGACAGAGAGTTAATGCACTTGAGAAAAAATTATCAAATAATGATCAGGAAATAACGAAACAACAAAAAAAAGAATGGTTAGATGAATTAGATACTCAAAGGGGACAACTCGTTTATTTACAAAAAACGGTAGGCACTTTAAGCAAAATTACAGAATGTGTTAAACGAGATCTTACATGGTTATTTAATTGCAATAATATGTGTGAGGACAAGTTTTTAAAAGAACATTATAGTGAAATAGAGACCTCAGTATTAAATTATGGTTTGCCTGATTTAACGGGTAAAACAGCATCTAGTATAAATATATTAGAATTAGAGGAGTCTATTAAACAAACAATACTTCGGTTTGAGCCTCGAATTATGCCTAAAACCCTAGAGGTTAAACTTCACGAAGATAAAGAAAAAATGAACCATAATTCATTAATAATTGAAATAAAAGGTGATGTTTGGACAGACCCTGTTCCAGTGCATTTACATTTAAGAACTCAAATTGATTTAGAAAGTGGGAATGTAGACGTAGAGGATTTTTAGTTTTTTATAAGAATAATTCAAGAATAAAAGGAGAATAGATGCACCCAGAAATGCTCAAGTATTATGAAAAAGAACTCCAGTTTGTCCGTGGTATGGGTAAAGAGTTCGCTGAGCGTTATCCTGGTGTTGCTGAGCGTCTTGATTTAGGAGGTTTTGAATGTGCAGATCCTTATGTAGAGAGATTACTTGAGGGATTTGCTTTTCTTTCTGCGCGTATTCAATTAAAGCTAGATGCTGAGTTTCCTAAATTCACCCAAAACCTATTGGATATGGTCTATCCGCACTATTTGTCACCTACGCCTTCCATGGCTATCATGAATTTTGAACCTGATCTTGATGGTGGTGTGACAGAAGATGGATTTACCATTCCTAGAGGCACTAGATTACGTAGTTCTTTGAGTGAAGGTATGCGAACACGTTGCGATTATCGAACTTCTCAAGATGTGAACTTATGGCCGCTTAATATTGAAGAAGTTAAGTATCTTCGTGCTGGAGAAGCTGAAATTTTCAATAAAACATCAAAGCCTGTCAAATCAGCGATTAAAGTTCAATTAAAAGTATCCTCTGGTATTGAATTTAATACTTTGTCTTTAGATAAATTAGAAATCTATTTGGATGGTGGTGGTGAGACACCACATCGGATTTATGAATTATTATTAGCTCATTGTTCCTCTGTAGTAATACAACCAGTTGAAGAAGATGGTAAAAAGCCAACATGGCAAAAGGAGCTACCAGCTAGTTGTCTGAGCGAGATGGGCTTTGATGAGGATCAGGCTTTACTGCCTTATACTGATGTTTCATTTCAGGGGTATCGTTATCTTCAAGAGTATTTCGCTTTCCCACAACGGTTCTTATTTGTTGAACTAAGTGGTTTGAAAGATGTAATACAGCGATGTGAAACAGAGTCTTTAGAAATAATATTCCTTTTTAACGAGCAAAATGAATTATTGGAAGGAGCCTTGGATAAAGAAAATTTATCTTTGAATTGTTCACCAGTGATTAATCTCTTTCCTAAAAGGGCTGATCGCATTCATTTAACTCATCGTTCTACAGAACATCAGGTCATTATCGATCGCACCAATCCTTTAGACTATGAAGTATTTTCTATTACCGGAGTTAATGGTTTTGATTCTAGTTTACAAGATAAACAAACGTTCAGTCCCTTCTATGCTAGTAATAACTATGATTCTAGAATGGGTCAGGCTTACTACACAATAAGCCGAAAACCTCGGTTGCAATCAACGACTAATCGTTCGAATAAAGATTACGTTGGGACTGAAATATTTTTGTCATTAGTCGATAGCTCTGAAACCCCATACGATGAAGGTTTGAAGCAATTAGGTGTTTCCGCGTTATGTACGAATAGAGATTTGCCATTACATATCACTTCAAAAGGCGGTAAGACCCTTTTTACCATGGAAGATAGCGCACCTGTATTGCAAATTAAGAGTTTAGCTGGTCCAACGAAACCTAAGCCACCTAATATTGAAGGTGAAAATGCTTGGAGATTAATTAGTCACTTATCTCTTAACTATTTATCTTTAGTGGATAAAGATGAAAAAGAAGGAGCAGTTGCATTACGCGAATTATTAACTCTATACGGGGATATGCATAGATCAGAAACGATGAAACAAATTGATGGTTTGTTATCAGTTAAGAGTAGTCCTGCTGTAAGAAGAATCCCTGGTGCTGGCCCCATTACTTTTGGTCGTGGATTGGAAATTTCATTAAATTGTAAAGAAAGCGCTTTTGATGGCATGGGTGTTTATTTGTTAGGAAGTGTCTTAGAACATTTTTTTGCGAAATATGTATCTTTGAATAGTTTTACACAAACAAACTTAAGTACCGTTGAAAGAGGAAATATAAAGCAATGGTCAGTTAGGACAGGAACAAGGGCAGTCCTATGACTAATAAAACTAGCCTAATTCAGGAAATAACGGATAACCCACATAACTTTGGCTTCTATGAAGCGATGAGGTCGATTGAGTGTTATTACAAAGACCGAATACGTTTAGGTGAAACACTTAAGTCTTCAGATGACATGATACGTTTAGGTCAAACACCCACAACAGCCTTTGCCCCATCTACATTGTCTTCAGCTAATACAGAAAAGGATTCATTATTACATTTGGATGTTTTTTTCTTTGGTATGTTTGGTCCTAATGGTGCCTTACCACTTCACTTAACTGAATATGCAAACGAAAGGGTAAGAACCGCTAGAGATGAGTCGTTTATCCATTTTATGGATATGTTTCATCACCGCCTGTTGTGTTTGTTCTATAGGGCATGGGCGAACAAAGAACCTACAGTCCATTTTGACAGACCTGACCAAGATAGATTTCATATTTATACAGGCTCATTGCTAGGTATTGGGACTCCAGCTTTACAAGATAGAGATAGGATGCCCGATAACAGCAAAATGCACTATGCAGGACATATGAGTACACAAACTCACCATGCAGAGGGATTATCATCAGTATTACAGGCTTTTTTTAAAGTGCCCGTGAAAATAAAAGAATACATTGGTGAGTGGTTGGAAATACCCAAGGAAAGTCGTTGTTTTCTAGGAATGAGCTTGGATGGTGGAAAACTAGGTGAAGATGCGGTATTAGGTGGTAAAAGCTGGCAACGCCAGTATAAATTCAGAGTATTAATTGGTCCAATGAGCTTGGATGAATATGAAGGGCTCTTGCCTGGTAAAGCTAAATTAAAACAAGTCTCAGCTATTCTTAAAAACTATGTGGGTATGGAAATGACTTGGGATATAAATCTTATTTTGGAAAAAAGCGCTGTTCCAAAAACTAAATTAGGTAGCTTTGGCCAGTTAGGTTGGACTACTTGGTTAAATAATCAACCAGTCAAAAAAGACGCAGATGATTTTTTTACTGCTTAAAGGAGTATTTTTACCATAGATTTATAAAAAGGATAGTTGGAAAAATAGAAAAAAGTTAACGTTTTTAGTGAACTTGCTTCTAGCAGAAATAATTACAAGGGAGAGAAAATGTCAGATATAAGTAGAACATCATTATTTAGGAAATTGAACCCAATAACCTATAAAGCGATTGAGAGTGCAACCGTATTTTGTAAGCTTAGAGGGAATCCCTATGTGGAACTTATTCATTGGTTACACCAAATATTGCAATTACAAGATTCTGACTTACATAAAATTATCCAAACATATGGTTTAAACCCATCTCATTTAAGTCGCGACATGACCGATGCACTTGACAGGTTACCAAGAGGTGCATCTTCGATTTCTGATTTATCTTCTCATGTAGAAGAAGCAGTTGAACGAGGTTGGGTTTACAGTACTTT
>CALFUP010000189.1 GCA_937929875.1 uncultured Cocleimonas sp.
AGCGCAAAAAATAAACATAAGAAATAAAGTAACGTGATAATTTCTAAACTCATAGCAACCCATCCTTTTTTATAATCATTGAGACTTCTCCGACTCTGTCATTTTTATATTCTTATGTTGTGTAACATATTTATTTTGGACATACATGTATGTAACTTCTTTTTAAACTATAGTCGATATTGTTAGTTTATTCATGACCAATTCATATATTTTATGGTGCCAGTGAATAAACACATGAAAAAATTGTTCTTCACTTTTAATCGATGTCGAAGGTTAAAATAAAGTATTTTTTTTGCTATAATATTATTTTAGTATCTTGTTAAGGATATGTATTTATATCAATACTGTAGAGATAATACTTATCCATGTGTTAAAAAAGTAGGGGGTGTCATTATTAATAAATTCTACTTAAAAGAGATAGATCAAACAGTTTTCATAGTGTGAAAATTCAGTAAATTATCTAAACTAAAATCTATTTTAGATATAATTCAAGTTTAGGCGTTTACCAATATAGTAATTGAAAGCGAAGCTTCGAAAGGAAACTTATAAAGAAGTATTTTTACTCTATGTCGGGGTTCATCGAATAGGTATATCTAAAAAGAATATGACAGTTGGAAAAGAGTAGTTTTTGCGTAAATTTGGAAGTATTTTTAAGAGTAAACTGGAAAATAGAGACTGAAAGTAATGATCAAAGAACTCGTATCAAAATGATACGAGTTCTTAATGTTAATGATTTACTTTAATTCAACACGACTCATCGCATTATCAATGGCATCCATGATTTCATCGATATCATCTTTGGTTGCAATCAGAGCTGGTGCCAAACATAAGGTATTGTTTAGTGCGGTAAAGCTACGATTAGTACGGCCAACGATTACCCCATTTTCCATACAATCAGCACCGATAGCGACTGCGACGCTTTCATGAGCGGGTTCCTTGGTAGCTCTGTCTTTTACAAGTTCCATACCTAGGAAAAGTCCTTTACCACGAATATCGCCAATCATTTCGTGTTTGGCTTTTAGTCCTTCCATTCTTTGCATTGCGTACTCACCCATTTTATTCACATTATCCAATAGGTTTTCTTCAATAATGATATTCATGTTTTCAATCGCTGCGGCAGGACCTGCAGTACAGCCACCAAAAGTAGAAATATCACGGAAGTAGCTCATGCCATCTTCAGGATTCTGTTTGAATTCATTGAAGACTGCTTCAGTTGTAACAGTACAAGAAATTGCTGCGTAGCCTGATGCCACACCTTTTGCCATGGTTACAATATCAGGTTGGATGCCGAAATGCTGGTATCCAAACCAGGTACCTGTGCGGCCAAGACCACATACCACTTCATCAACAATGAGAAGTAAATCGTATTTTTTACAGATAGCTTGAATAGTCTCGTAATAGCCTTCTGGTGGCGTTATCACTCCGCCACCTGCGGTAATAGGCTCAACGATTACCGCTCCAAATTCTTCTGCTCCACCTTCTGCCAAGATGACTTTTTCCATCTCTAATGCAGCTAGCTCGCCGTAGTTTTCTACTTCACCAAATTGTGAACGATATTCACAACAATGAGGGAATTCAACAAAACCTGGTGTAAATGGACCATATTGATCTTTACGTTGGTTTTGGCCTGTCGCACTTAATGCGGTAATAGTTGTGCCATGATAATCACGCTCACGGAAAAGAATCTTGTGCTTTTTTCCGCCGTGTTTGTTATGAGATATCTGGCGTACAATTTTGAATGCTTTTTCGTTTGCTTCAGATCCCGAGTTTGAATAATAAACACGATCAAGACCTGGCATTTTATCAGTCAACATTTCAGCAAACTGAGCCGCCGGAATAGTCGTCGCTGAGCCAGCAAAGAAATTCATGGTTTTAATCTGCTCATACACAGCTTTGGCAATACGATCACGGCCATAGCCAACATTGACTGTCCATACCGCACCTGCAACTGCATCGATGTAGGTTTTTCCTTTATCATCAGTAATACGTATGCCATCGCCCGATACCATAACTTTAGGCGTAGTTTGCTCTAAGCCTTTATGTTGCGTTAGATGATGCCAAACATGTTTTTGACCTTGAATAGCTGCTGTATCTGCTTGAGTGGCTATTGTTGTGTTTTCGTCATTATTTCCCATGGTATCTCCTACTAGGGTTATGGCGTTTGAATTATCACTGTAATTTACATATCTGTTACGGTCTTTACGGTGATAATTACTAACGCGATTAAGAGTTCTTGATAGCCTAACTGTAGGCTTTGTTGATAAAAACTGTAGAGCCAGATGAAAGTTATTATCCCTCCAATTTTGACTTTCAATTAAATTTCAAACGGACTTTGGTGTTTTTTAATATTGATAGGTATTAACACCACCAAATAAATATAGTGCATATTTTAGTAAGGATTGATTTTGTTTCAAAATAAAGCGACTAATTTATCAATTTTGCTTTAAAAAGCATCAAAAAGTAGGGGGGTGTGTTTATAAGTGACGTTTTTATTTAATTTTTAGACCTAATTATTATTATGATAATGAGTTTTTTTAATACGATGCTTTATAAGACATAAACTATGCCGTTTATGCTAACTTACGCAAGAAAGAAGAGATAAGATATACAGTAAAATCGCTTAGGCTGTAATTGAACGAATATTCGTTTTATTTATTAGTAATATAGTCTAAACGCTTTAAATTATTATTAGAGACCTTTGCACGAGAGAGTGGCGAGATAAAAAATAGCGTAATTTCAACTATTTTTCTTAAAATTGAACTTAATAGCAGGGCTATTGGGCGAATTTTTAAGGAGAATAGGAGGAGTTTAAGCATTTTTAATCCGTCATGCCTCTCTTGCAAAGGTCTCTATTAATTACATTTGTTTGTGTGATTGATTTAGAAATGAATATGGTAGTTTGTTTTTTTGATATTATGATTGCCATTATTAAAGTACTTAGAATCGAGGTTTGATATGAAAGTTTTAGTAGCCGTGAAACGTGTTGTTGATTACAACGTGCGAATTCGCGTTAAATCGGATGGAAGTGGCGTTGATACTGATAACGTCGTTATGTCGATGAATCCTTTTGATGAAAATGGATTAGAAGAAGCATTACGCATGAAGCAAGCTGGCATAGCTACTGAAGTTATTGCTGTGAGTGTTGGTGGAGAGAAATCTCAAGATACCTTACGTAGTGCTTTAGCGATGGGAGCTGATCGAGCTATTTTAATAAAAGCAGATGAGGCACCCGAGCCGTTAGGAATCGCAAAACTATTAGCTAAAATTGTTGAGCAAGAAGATCCACAGGTTGCCATTTTAGGTAAGCAAGCGATTGACGATGATTCAAATCAAACAGGTCAGATGCTAGCCGCTTTATTAGATTGGCCACAGGGTACATTCGCTTCAAACGCAGAATTTGATGGTGATGCGATTAACCTTACGCGTGAAACTGATGCTGGTTTGGAAACTATCAAGATTAATCTTCCTGCAGTAATCACTACTGATTTACGCTTAAATGATCCACGTTTACCAAAACTACCCGATATTATGAAAGCGAAGAAAAAGCCGATTGATATTGTAGAAGCGTCATCATTTGGAATAGATTTAAGTCCACGCCTTGAAGTCGTTGGCGTTGCAGCACCTGCAGAACGTGAGCCAGGAATTATTGTTGCTGATGCTGCGGAGTTAGTCGAAAAGTTAAAAGAAGCAGGAGCGCTGTAATATGTCTATTTTAGTAATCGCAGAACATGATAATGCTAGCCTAAACGCTAGTACCTTAAGCACGCTTGCAGCCGCGGCTCAGATCGGTGGTGATGTTACTGTCTTAGTTGCAGGTCACAACGCAGGTGCCGTAGTTACAGAAGCACAAGCAGCATCTGGTGTCAGTAAAGTATTAGTTGCAGATGATGCAGCCCTAGCTGATGGTTTAGCGGAGAATATTTCAGCCTTAGTGGTTGAAATAGCCTCAAACTTCAGTCACGTACTAACAGCAGCCTCAAATTTTGGTAAAAACTTCATGCCACGTGTAGCTGCCAAGCTAGATATGATGCAAGTTTCAGATATCGTTGAAGTGGTAACGGCAGATACGTTTGTTCGTCCTATTTATGCGGGTAACGCATTGATGACGGTTAAAAGTAAAGACTCAGTTAAGTTAATCACAGTAAGAAGTACTGCATTCGATGCAGTTGCTGAAACAGGTGGATCAGCTTCGACTGAAGAGCTCGCTTTTGGTGAAGCATTTGCAGGAACGTCATTTGTAAGTCGTGATGTCACTGTATCTGAAAGACCAGAACTTGCTACAGCAAGAATCGTTGTTTCTGGTGGTCGCGGAGTGGGTAGCAAAGAGCAATTTACAATCATTGATGATCTAGCAGAAAAACTAGGAGCGGCAGTTGGCGCATCACGCGCAGCAGTTGACTCAGGTTATGCACCGAATGATTGCCAAGTGGGTCAAACAGGTAAAGTCGTAGCGCCTGATATTTACTTTGCGATTGGTATCTCTGGTGCGATTCAGCATCAAGCGGGTATGCGCGAGAGCAAAATAATAGTAGCGATCAATAAAGATGACGAAGCGCCTATCTTCCAGATTGCTGATTACGGCATCGTTGCAGATTTATTTGATGTTGTGCCTGAACTGATGGCAAAACTATAATTTATTAGACCTAATTCGATACTGAGTTTACACTTCAGTTATTGGGTTACGTGTTCAGTTATTGAAAGAGCCGATTAATCGGCTCTTTTTTTTAAATTTTAGAAATTAAAGTGGAGAGTTTTTATGTCAGCGTTATTAGATAATGTCGATCCGGACGGACTATTAGAGTATTCAGTGGTTTACACTGATCGTTCTTTAAATCATATGTCGCAGTCTTTTCAAGGTGTGATGAAAGATATCTCATCAACGCTGAAAGAGGTGTATAACGCCAAAGCAGCAGTTGTTGTCCCTGGCAGTGGCACTTACGGAATGGAAGCCGTTGCAAGACAGTTCGCTACAGGACAAAAATGTTTAGTGATTCGTAACGGCTGGTTTAGTTACAGATGGACACAAATATTTGAAATGGGTAACTTGCCTTCTGAACATATCGTGATGAAAGCTAAGCAAGAATCTGATGAGACTTCTTCTCCATTCTCACCTGCAGCTATCGATGATGTGGTTGCAACCATTAAAGCCGAGAAACCAAGCATAGTATTTGCTCCACATGTTGAAACCTCAGCGGGTATCATCCTTCCTCAAGATTATTTACAAGCAGTAGGAGATGCTGTGCACTCTGTTGGTGGCATATTCGTTTTGGATTGTATCGCTTCAGGTACTATCTGGGTGGATATGGAAGCTAATAATGTTGATGTGTTAATTAGCGCGCCACAAAAAGGGTGGAGTGGTCCACCTTGTGCGGGTCTAGTGATGATGAGCGACCTTGCTTTAGCAAAATTAGAAGAAACAAGTAGTAATAGTTTTTCTATAAATCTAAAACAATGGCATCAAATCATGCAGGCGTATGAAGGTGGCGCACATGCTTACCACGCTACCATGCCAACAGATGCTTTACGTCGTTTTCGCGATATTATGCTAGAGACTAAAGAATTAGGTTTCGAAAAAGTCAAGGCAGCGCAATATGAACTAGGCGAAAAAGTACGTACTTTATTAGCCTCAAAAGGTATTAAGAGCGTCGCTGCAGAAGGCTTCGGCGCACCGGGTGTTGTGGTTAGTTACACTCAAGATGGTGATATCCAAACCGGTAAAAAGTTTGGCGCTGTAGGAATGCAAATTGCAGCAGGTGTACCTTTAATGTGCGACGAACGTGAAGATTATAAAACCTTCCGTTTAGG
>CALFUP010000190.1 GCA_937929875.1 uncultured Cocleimonas sp.
AGGGTGATTAGCTCAGTTGGTAGAGCGTCGCCCTTACAAGGCGAATGTCGGGAGTTCGAATCTCTCATCACCCACCATTTTTATTAGTGAATAAGTTTTACAAACAAGACTGAAAGTCTTGTACCTTGGAGCGGTAGTTCAGCTGGTTAGAATACCGGCCTGTCACGCCGGGGGTCGCGGGTTCGAGTCCCGTCCGCTCCGCCATATTTAAAAGGACGCCTTAATGGCGTCCTTTTTTATGCCTATAAAATGCCTTGTATTTAGCTTCAAATAATAAATTGTGTGTGCTTAAAAATTACATCTTCCTAGTAGGTTATTTTGTCTGTATTTACTCTACCACTTAATTGTTTTGATTTACTTTTTCCTGCTTGTAAAGTGACCTTTTCTTGGTTACAGGTGATCAATAAGGTATCATTACGTGCTTTAAATATTGACCAAAAAATATTGGATATATTGATCCCATGTTAATTACAGAGAATCAAAAGAGGCATTATGTTACAGACTATTAATGATAAAGCTAAAGGTTGGGTTGCATACACTATAGTTGGGCTTATCGCAGTGCCATTTGCACTTTTTGGAATCAGTTCTTATTTAGATGGTGGTAGTGGTGGTTTAGTAGCGGCCAAAGTAAACGGTGAAGAAATTCCTGTGCAGCAAGTGCAGGGCATTGTTTTGCAACAACGACAAAGATTGGCTCAAATGTTTGGAGGTAATTTACCACCGAATATGAGTGAGGATGTCATTAAAAATCAGGCTTTGGATCAAGTCGTTAACGAAGTCCTTTTACGTCAAGAAGCAGAGAAGAATGGCTATAGAGCAAGTAACCAAGAAGTTTACAATACGATTTCTGAGATTCCTGCTTTTCAAAAAAATGGTCAATTTGATCCACAAACTTATGAAACTTTACTAGTATCACAACGTAGAAATAAAAGTGAGTTTGAAAGTCAAATTAGAGATAGCATTTCTAATCAACAATTCACTCAGGCAGTAACTAGCGCGGCTTTCGTCCCTCAAAGTTTGCTTGAAAAATATCAAGGTTTGCAAAATCAAACTCGCGATGTCGAGACTTTTACGCTCAAAGGGTCAAAATACGAATCAGAAATTTCAGTGTCAGAAGATGAAATTAAAAGTGAGTTTGATACTAACTCTAAAAACTACATGACCAGAGAAAAGGTTATGTTGAGTTATGTTTTATTAAAACAAGATGATATTGCAGCAACTGTTAGTACCGATGACGATACGTTAAAATTGGTTTATCAAGATAATATCAGTCGCTATCTCGATCCAGAACAGCGCAAACTTGCGCATATTTTAGTGAAAATTACTGATGATAATAAAGATGAAGCAAAAGCTAAGGCGCAGGCTCTTTATGGTCAAATCAAGTCTGGCGAAAAGACCTTTGAGGAGCTTGCTGTGTCAGCTTCTGATGATGAGCTTGCAGTTACAAAGAATGGCGAGATAGGTTTGATTGGTCAAGGTGAAATGGGCGTGCAATTTGATACTGCGGCTTTTTCTCCTGCATTATTGAACGGAGCTATGTCAGAAGTTGTTGAGACAGAAGCTGGGTTCGAAATTATCAAGGTATTAGATGTCGTAGCGGCTAAAACCAAAACATTCGAAGAGGTTAAATCAGAAGTTACGGCTCTTTATCAAAAAGAAGAAGCTGAAAAATTATTTATAGAGCAAGCAGATAGATTGCAAACTCTCGCTTTTGAAAATGATTCAAGTTTAGATGAAGCAGCGGATGCAGTTGGCATGAAGGTTTTAACCTCTGAATGGATTGAAAAAAATGCAAATACTCCTCCCAATGTTGAGAATCCTTTATTGTCTCCAAAGGTAATAAACGCGGCATTCGGTGATGAAGTGCTAAATGGTGGAAAAAATTCTGAGCTAATTGAATTGGATCCTAAGAACGTTGTTGTTATACGTTTGCAAGACCACCAGCTTCCAAAACCAAAAGAACTAGATGATGTAAAAGACAATATTACAACGTTATTAAGTGCAAATAAGCTCAAAGCCTTACTTGTGGAAAAGGGTGATGCTGCATTGAAAGCCTTAAGTGGATCAGGGTCTTGGTCATCACTTGAAGATATAGGTGCAACTGAAGAAAATATCCAAAAAAATGCGGGAATAAAGCGAAATGATACGACTCTTTCTAGTGCTGTTGTAAGTAAAATATTTAGTATGCAGAAACCTGAGAATGGTAATAGCTTCGATAAGGCTATTTTACCGAATGGTGATTATGTGATTGTTACGTTATCAAAAGTCGTAGATGATACATCGGAAATTGATGAGCAATTGCAGCAAAACTTTTCTCAATCTATGGCGTCAAGAGAAAGAGCCGCTGTTATTGCAGCACTTCGGGAAAAAGCTGAAGTTGAGTTGTTTACAGAGAACATCCAATAGTTAGTTATATTTAACTTATAGAAATGACACCCCCCACCTTTTTGAGGGTTTGTTGTTAAATTACATTTTGAGCTTATGGTTTTACAAGGAATCATGGGCTCTTTTTGTATTTAAGGTCTTTGATTTTAGTCGTTGTTATGCAGTGACCTGAAAAAAAAGCCTTGACGAATATTAAAGAGATTAAATTAGTAGCCATGAAAATTCATTTAAAAGCATTAGGTTGTAGGCTTAACGAAGCCGAGTTAGAGCAATGGTCACGTGACTTCACTGGTGAGGGTCATAATATTGTTGTTAATGCCGATGAGGCTGACGTAGTGGTTGTTAATACCTGTGCTGTAACCACTGAAGCGACTAAAAAGTCACGTAAGCTAATGAATAGACTGCATCGCGAAAATCCACAGTCAAAAGTCGTAGTAAGTGGTTGTTACGCTACCTTAGAAGAACAGGAAGTCGCTAAACGTTCGGGTGTTGATTTGGTGGTGAATAATGCTGAAAAAGATGAACTACCGCGTAAAGTAATGGATGCTTTTGCTGATAATACAATGCCACTTAATGCTATGGAGCCTGATCAGTCTTCTTTATTTTTACGAGGCAAGCATAGAGCTTTTATAAAAATTCAAGATGGTTGTCGATATCGATGTACCTTTTGCATAGTAACAGTGGCAAGAGGAGCAGAGCGAAGCAGGACTCTCGTTGATATCGTTTCTGAAGTGAATAACCTTCATCAGCAAGGCATACAAGAGATTGTTTTGACGGGTGTTCACGTTGGCGGTTACGGAAGCGACATTGAGAGTAATTTGTTTGATTTAGTAACTACTTTGTTGAGCGATACTGATATTCCTAGGATCCGCTTTGCTTCGGTAGAGCCGTGGGATTTACCGGAGGAGTTTTTTGCTTTATTTGAAAACAAGCGTTTGCTACCGCATATGCATTTGCCTCTACAAAGTGGTGCAGATTCAGTTTTAAGAAGAATGTCTCGTCGATGCAAAATCGGGGATTTTTCTACTCTTGTCGAACAGGCTAGAAGTGCTATTCCGAATTTTAATGTTACTACCGATATCATCGTGGGATTTCCTGGTGAAACAGATGATGAATGGAAAATGACGATGGAGAATGTAGAATCTATTGGTTTTGGACATATCCATATATTTTCATATTCGCCTCGTGAAGGGACAAAAGCGGCAGGTTTAGCGAATCCTGTAGAGGACGCAGTGAAGAAGTTTAGAAGTAATCAATTGCATGTATTAGCTGACAACCTAAAGCAACGTTTTCATGAAAAACATCTAAATACGACAGTGGATGTGCTTTGGGAAAGTCAAAAGAAAGATGAAAATGGACGTTTAGTTTTTACCGGTTATACGCCCAATTTTTGTAAAGTTGAATCAAATGGTGTTAATGATGTCTTACTGGAAGGAAGAGTAAAAAAGACTCAGCTGTTAAATTACTCATTAGAAAGAAGTGTGTTGAAGGGAAGAGTTCTATAAATGACCAGGCGATTTAATTTTAGGAAAATACTGACTGTTTTTTTTGTGGCAAATTTGTTCGCATTAACGGCTTGTAACGAGTCACAAACACCAAAAGAAATTAGCCAGAAATTTTGGCAAGCTGTACAAGATAGAGATAT
Organism: uncultured Cocleimonas sp.; assembly: GCA_937929875.1. Taxonomy (GTDB): domain Bacteria; phylum Pseudomonadota; class Gammaproteobacteria; order Thiotrichales; family Thiotrichaceae; genus Cocleimonas. The sequence goes on from CALFUP010000190.1 coordinate 4,031, forward strand.
GGAGTCGGCTAAAATGGTTGCAACTTGGGATACAGTTGCTTATCTTAAATTTTTAAATACTGAAAAGTTACATCCCGAACGATTTGAACTTGGCGAGCAAATGATGGGTGAAACACGAGCTGAAATAGAGACTGTCTTATTTACTAGTAAGCCAGGTAAATCTGGCATCAAACTCCCAGGTGTCACTGTTTTAGTGAAAACAGATAAAGGCTGGCGCGTAAATGTAAAAAAATCCATGACGTCGGTGGTTAAGTACAGCGCAAACAGTGTGTTCGATCAACTTAATGGCTTGATGCAAGAAGGTATTAAAGAGCTAGATCAGTCCTTCTCAGAGGCGATGAATGAGCTAGGGAGTACATTGGAGAACAGTGCTGAAGAATTAAAGCGAGAATTGGCTAAACCACTTTTCTCTCCTAATAATCAATTAGAAATTAACCCTGATAATCAACCTTTCAAAGACCCACTTGGTAAGCGCATATGATTGCTTTTATATTTAAGTAATATGCTCATACAAGAATATTCATTTAACAAATGATAAAAACCATTAAAAAGTAGGGGGGGTGTCATTTTTATCGTTTAAATGGTATTTAATTTGATTAGTTCACTTTCGGTAGCAATCAAATCTAACCCAACATCCCACGCTTCAGCTTCTAGGTATTCTAACTCCTGAAAATCATAAGCGAAGCCTATCATTACCGGTTTAGTGATTTTTTGTTTCTTAAAAGCAAAACATCGATCGTAAAAACCGCCACCCATACCTAATCTGTTTCCAGTTTTATCGAATCCGAGTAAAGGCACGATAACTAAATCTAAAGTACTTGCCGCTACAATTTTTTCTTCATCATAAACGGGTTCAGGAATCGAAAATTTATTTTTTTCAAATTGAGTATCATCATTAAGTTCGATAAAGACTAGGCCTTCATCAAGATTTTTCGAAAGGACGGGTAAAAAGAATTGCTTGTCTGTAGTTTGCAATGACGCTGGATCAGCTTCGCCTCTAACTGAATGATAAAAACCGATTCTTTTTGCTTCTTTAAATAATTCTGATTCCCTAACGTTTTTAGCGATTGCAGCAGACATTTGAGTGAATGAATCAAGTGATAACTCGGAACGTTGAAGGCGAAGTCTTTGGCGTATTTGGTCTTTCATAAAATATCTAATATTTGAATAATGACGCTAAAGATGTCATAAATATTAAAATCATGCCATAAAAAAACCACCGAATTGGTGGTTTAGTTTTATTTAGGTCTCTAATTGGTATTAACTTTGAACTAGGTTAAGAAAAGCTTCGAGTTGACTTGCCTTTGGTTATTTTTAAGCGCTTACCTGGCCAAATTCTGCTACTACGCATTTTATTCAAACGCTTAAGTTTCTTAACCGTAGTACCGTGTTTACGGGCTATTCTATATAAGCTGTCGCCGCTTCTAACCTTGTGATAAACGTAACGACGTTTTTTTCCTCTTGATTTGTATTTTGCATATCGTGAAGGTTTGTTATGAACATCAATAGCGGGAGGGAGTTGCTGAATAACTTTATTGAGTCGACCGGCATGTTTACGTGGAAGAGTGATTTGATTAGAGAATCTAGGCGTTGTAATGCCGTGTAAAAAACCAGAGTTTAATTTCAATAGTTGTTCTGACGGTATGCCTGCATGGGCAGCAGCCTTTCGTAGGTTAACTGCTTTATTTACGTGAATTCTAGCCAATGCAGGGCTGTTTGGAATACCACGTAATCGAACTTTATAAGCACTTGGGTTTCTGAAAATTTCTTTGAACGCTAATAAGCGAGGAACATACTGTCTGGTTTCTTTTGGGAGACTTAAGCTCCAATAATCTGTGCGCTTGCCAAGTCTTCTATTTTTAAGAATTTCTTTTTGTACTCGGTATTCACCGCAATTGTAAGCGGCTAAAGCAAGTAACCAATCGCCTTTAAACTCACGGTGTAATTTCTGTAAATAGTCAAAGGCAGCACGTGTAGCTTGGTGTGAGTCTAGGCGAGCATCATAGCTACGTGTTTGTTTAAGCCCATAACGACGACCAGTAGCAGGAATAAACTGCCACATGCCAGCTGCACCCGCATGAGAATATGCTTTGTTACGGTAAGCGCTCTCAACAAATGGAAGTAAGGCGAGCTCAGTCGGCATTCTGCGACGACTTAACTCATTAACCACCATGTACATATAGTCAGAAGAGCGATCTGCTAGACGTTGGATTCTCTGAGGGCTTTTAGAAAAGGCTTTGGTATACCGTTGGACCAAAGGGTTATGGTTGTAATTTCTAAACTGAAAACCTTGGTAGACGCGGTTCCAAACATTACGGTGAGTATTATGTGGCAGGTGCTGTTGTTTTGTTTTGTTACGCGCTTGTTTTTGTCTTTGAATATTAGCTAAACGTTGGTGATGGGCTTTTCTGCGTTGAGCATTTTGTTTAAAAATATGTGCGCGTTGTGCTGCATACGGATCAGTTTTTTGAGCTTGTTTCTGTACTACTTGCTGGGGTTGACGATTTGGAGCAGGAGTCTTTAGGGGGACTGGGACTCTTACAATAGCAGGTGTCATGCCTAAAGCTCTAGCAGCATCTACCACTGATTTTTCAGTGCTGGTTTGTGCTGATAGTGAGGTAGTAAGTAAGAAGCAGAGCGCTATTGTTTTGGCAACAACAAAAGTCACCTTGAAAGGTGTTGTATTAATCATATCCCCATTGCCTTTAATGATTTAAATTTTACAAAAATTTAATATGGAATTTTAAAATGTTATGGCTAAATGATTATTCTTATTCGATATTGCGCATAAAACGAGCGGTAAATATAGTATGATATCCACAAAATCTCAAGGAATAGTTTGAATTATGGGAAACAAGGCGGAGGTCATTAAACATTGCTCTAGTTGGTATCAAACCCTATCGGGGCGATCTGCATTAGCTGATGCAGAACAACTTTGCGCAAAAACTATGTCAGAAATCTTTGGTTATTACGCCATTCAAATCGGATTGTTAAGTGGTAGGTGTGACTTGCTGAAACAATCGAGGGTGACAGCTGGCTTTTCACTAGGAGATCCAGATAGTTTCGTTGGATCAAATATTGATGCTAAACCGGTGACAAGTAAGCATCAGAAGCTCGATGAGAAAGAACAAAATTTTGCCGTAATATCTTCAAACGAACATTTGCCAATATCTACTGATAACGTCGACTTAGTGGTTGCTAGCCATGTGTTAGAAATGTCGCAGAACCCTCATCAAGTATTGCGTGAGATCGATAGGGTTCTCGTGCCCGAAGGACATTGTATCTTAATTGGTTTTAATCCTTACTCCTTGTCAAATATAAATAAAGCCGTTAGATTTTCGCGAAAAAGTAAGCAAGAACAAGAAACGTACAAAATGAGAAGCGTGGCAAGAGTTCGAGATTGGTTTTCATTATTAGGTTTTGAAGTTTTAGATGTTAACTATCTTGGGCTTAGGCCGACATTAAATAATCAAAAAGTATTCAATAGTCTTAAATGGCTGGAGACTTGGAGTGAGTATGCAGGGCCATTACTGGGTAGTATGTATATTGTCCATGCGAAGAAACAAGTAATAGCCATGCGTCCTGATAAAAAAGTATGGCGTGCGCCTGCATTGTTAGAAGGGGGAAAGGTTGCTTTTAACCGGACTGCACAAAAAGTACGCCGTAATAATTACTCGAATCTTTAAGTGTCTAAAAAAAATTGCTAAAAATTAAAACTAATCACGTAACTAATAAAAAATGACAGAACAAAAAGTAACTGAGCAAAAAGTAATTATATACACAGATGGTGGATGTCGCGGTAATCCTGGTCCTGGTGGTTGGGGCGCTGTAATCGAATTTGCAGGTCAAGAAAAAGAAATCTATGGATACGATCCTGAGACTACCAATAATCGCATGGAATTAATGGCGGCAATATCTGCCTTAGAATTACTAAAACGGCCTTGCGAGATAGATTTAACAACAGATTCACAATATGTTCGCCAAGGGATCTTAGAGTGGATGGCTGGCTGGAAAAAACGAGGCTGGAAAAATGCGGCTAAAAAACCCGTTAAGAATAAAGATTTGTGGCTAAGATTAGATGAAGCTGTACAACGTCACACAATTGAGTGGCATTGGATAAAAGGTCATAGCGGTCACGCAGGAAATGAAAGAGCAGATGACTTAGCTAATAGGGCGATGGATGAAAAACAAGGAAATACATAATGCATAAGCGTTTGAACAGTGGATGCCTAAATGTAGGATATCAGAAATGTTGAGACAAATTTTTCTTGATACAGAAACAACAGGTCTAGAAATACGCGACGGTAATAGGATTATCGAGATCGGTTGCGTAGAAATGATAGATCGAAAGCTAACTAATAATAACTATCATCAATATATTAAGCCTGATCGCGAAAGTGAAGAGGGTGCTTTAGCCGTTCATGGTATTACCACAGAATTTTTATCTGACAAACCACGTTTTGAGGATATCGCTGAAGACTTTTTGAGTTATATCAAGGGTGCTGAATTAATTATTCATAACGCTCCGTTCGATGTTGGGTATTTAAATCATGAGTTAGGGTTGGCTAATTCTTCGGTAAAGAATATTGCTTCAATATCAGAGATTGTTGATAGCTTGGTTTTAGCTCGTCAAATGCATCCTGGGCAACGAAATTCACTAGATGCTTTATGCAAGCGTTATGATATAAATAACCTACATCGTGAGCTTCATGGGGCTTTGTTGGACTCTGAGATATTGGCAGACGTCTATTTGGCGATGACTGGTGGGCAAAAAACTCTGCTGCTAGGTGAGGAAAATAGTGATGAGTCAGATGCTGGAATTATCTCATTTAATCGCTTAAGTGATAGTCGTTCACCACTTACTGTTTTAAGCGCTAGCTCTTTAGAAATCGAAGAACACCAAAAATACATTGAAGGCTTAGATGCGCCTTTAGATAAAAATCTCTGGAATTAAGCTTTCGCTAGGTAAGCGCTTACTATTTGTTTTTTATTGAAAACGTTCAAAAAGTAGGGGGGTGTCATTTTTAATCTGATCAACGCCAAAAAACAAGATTTTCGGCTTTAATCTAACGTCCTTTAAGAATACGTGCTTTATCACGATTCCAATCTTGTTCTTTAGCTGTAGCGCGTTTATCGTGTTGTTTCTTGCCTTTTCCAATGCCTATTTCAAGTTTTACATGGTTGTTTTTCCAGTAAAGTGACAATGGTAGGATTGAATATCCTTTTCGGTCAACATCTGCTTTAAGTTTTGCAATCTCATGATTATGTAAAAGTAATTTTCTGATGCGTGTAGCTATTGGGCTGACATGAGTTGAGGCTGATAGTAATGGCGTAATTTGCGCTCCTGAAATAAAAGCTTCGCCATTTTTGATGAAAACATAACCTTCTTTAAGCTGGGCACGACCATCCCTTAGGCTTTTGACTTCCCAGCCATGTAAGACCATTCCTGCTTCATAGGTGTCTTCGATAAAATAATCATGACGCGCAACTTTATTTGTTGCGATTTGTTTGCCGCCATGACCTTTCTTTTTTTTGTTCTTCTTTGCCATGTCTTCCGCTTACCTGAATTAATCTGCATGTTTCTAACTAACAATAGATTATAACCTGACGAAAATAAATAATCGCTGTTAGAATAATGTTTAACTTATTAAATTTATGATTTTATGGCTCAGGTTAAGAAAAGCGCTTTAGTTCCTTTTAGCGCAGAACAAATGTATAAATTAGTCGATGATGTTCCAGCTTATAAAGAATTCCTTCCTTGGTGTGGTGATTCTAAAGAAGAGTCTCGGGAAGAAGGTGCGGTTGTTGCTTCGGTAACAATTGCTAAGGGATCAATTAATAAAACCTTTACTACTAGAAATACTTCACATAATAGAGAAAAAATTCATATGGCGTTGGTAGAAGGACCATTTAAAGAACTAGTGGGTTTCTGGTCGTTTAACGAAATAAAAGATAACGCATGTCGAGTAACTTTAGAGCTGGATTACGAGTTTTCAAATCGGTTACTGAGTATGGCTATAGGTCCTATTTTTAATCAAATAGCGAATGCTATGGTTGATTCTTTTGTGGATCGCGCAAAACAAGTTTATGGCTGAAAATGGAATGAAAGCGAATTCGAAAAAGATACGAGTAGAGGTCGTATATGCGCTTCCACAAGAGCAGACACTTTTGGCTTTTGAAGTGGATAATTCAGCTACTGCCGAAGAGGTAATCAATCAATCGGGAATACTAGGTCTGTATCCGCAGATCGATCTAGAGCAAAATAAAGTTGGGCTTTTCAGTAAAATAATCAAACTAGACCATCAAGTGCGTGAAAAAGATAGAATTGAAATCTATCGTGATCTTATAGCGGACCCTAAGGAAGTACGAAAAAAGAGGGCGGCCGAGGGTAAAGCTTTAAAGAAAGGCGGATAAGTCAGGTAAATTCTTAATAAGTAAGTTTTTAAAGCGTCTTAATTAAGATGTTATTTTTTAACTTGGATTAATTGATTATTCCTAAAGAACAAAGTTAGATTTTGTTTGTTTTTTAATTTATCACCATTTCCTTTGTAGAAAATGTAGTCCCAACGATCAGATCTGAAGTTATCTTGTAGTAATGGATTCCCTAGTATCGAAGCAACTTCTTCTTTGCTCATGCCTCGCTCTAGTTGCGAAACGGTTGCGTTACTTAATGCATTACCTTGCTGAACTTCTGCTTTATAAATAGCGCATCCGCTTAGAAATAGAGTGAAGACGATAGTGTAAATAATTTTATTCATGATGGTTTAGTATCTTTATTATGTTTTTGGTTCTAACCAAGGTGAAAGTAAATTGAGAGCATGCTTAATTATTCTACAATAAATATTCAAGAGCTAGCTGTTTTTTTTGTACCAATGGGTTATTAAACCGATGGATAGCACTATAATTCACCATCCCTCGAGGAAACTGAATTAATTTAGATATTTTTGAATAAAATTCAGTATTCGCTTTTGCTTTTATCTAAACAGGGCGTATAATATCCCGTTCTTTTGAAACCTTATATTAATTTAGAATAATAGAGCAACAATATGCCAAGTGTAAAAATTAGAGATAACGAGCCTTTTGAAATTGCATTACGTCGTTTCAAGCGTACTTGTGAAAAAGCAGGTGTAGTAGCTGAAGTTCGTAGTCGTGAGTTTTATGAAAAGCCAACTTCAATCCGTAAAAGAGAAAAAGCGGCTGCAGTTAAGCGCAATATCAAAAACTTAAAGCGTGAGATTAATCGTCGCGTTCGTATGTATTAATAGATTGTTCTAATATAAACAAGCTTCTTGGTCTAACGAAGCTTGTTTTAGTTAACTCTATCTTAATACTCTATAAAGCTCTAAATTAATTATGTCTGAACTCAAGCAACGTATTACCGAAGATATGAAAGCGGCGATGCGTGCCAAAGAAAAAGACTTATTATTGACCATTCGTAATATCTTGGCTGTTATTAAACAACAAGAAGTTGATACGCGTGAAGAGCTCGATGATGCTGCAGTCCTTGCGATCATTGATAAATTAGCCAAGCAACGTCGTGAGTCTATTAGTCAGTTTTCTGATGCTGGACGTGATGATCTTGTTGCTCAAGAAGAGTTAGAGCTTGGCTTTATCCAAACTTACCTACCTGAGCCTTTGTCTGATGATGAGGTTAAAGCTCTAGTTGCTGATGCAATTGCAAGCACGGGTGCAGATAGCATGAAGGATATGGGTAAAGTTATGGCGCATCTTAAGCCAGCAGCTCAAGGTCGTGCTGATATGGGTAAAATTAGCGGTATGATTAAAGCGGCGCTTAATAGCTAATTTAGTTTTTCGTTTTCTCCTATTCCTTGATTAGAGTGGTCTGAATAGCTCTAAAATTGATAGCATCTAAACTACTTGTTTATAATAATATTTATAAACTCGCTCTTTTGAAAATATCACTCTTCAATACACCTTTAATTTACTCTAAAGTCCTTTTCCATTAGGATGCCCCCTCTAAAGCTAATTCAGTCTATCTGATGCAGGCAAGTACTTATTTCTGAACTTAATTTAAATATTATTCTATTTGATTAGAATCAATCACGGCTAAAGATATGTCTGAATTAAAAAATGATCGCTTTTTAAGAGCGTTAATGAAACAACCTGTAGATACAACACCAATCTGGATAATGCGACAAGCAGGTCGTTATCTTCCTGAGTATCGCGAAGTTAGAGCAAAAGCAGGAGGTTTTATGGATTTGTGTGAAAACGCAGATCTTGCATGTGAAGTGACAATGCAACCTCTTGAAAGATATGACTTGGATGCCGCCATTTTATTTTCTGATATTTTAACAATACCTGATGCGATGGGCCTAGGCTTATATTTTGCTGAAGGCGAAGGCCCTAAATTTGAACGGCCTTTAAAAACGTTAGCTGATGTACAGAAAATTGCTATTCCTGATCCTGAAGATGAATTGCGTTATGTGATGAACGCTGTTCGCACGATTCGTAAAGAACTGAATGGTAAAGTGCCATTGATTGGTTTTTCGGGTAGCCCTTGGACATTAGCTACTTATATGGTTGAAGGTGGTACAACCAAAGATTTCGGTAAAGTTAAAGGCATGATGTTTAGTAATCCGCAGGCTATGCATTTGTTGCTAGATAAACTGGCACAAAGTGTTACCTCTTATTTAAATGCTCAGATTGCAGCAGGCGCTCAAGCGGTGATGGTGTTTGATACTTGGGGTGGTGTTTTATCTGATGAAAAATACGAAGAGTTTTCATTAAGATATATGCAGCAAATAGTTTCGGGTTTAACTCGCGAAGCCGATGGCAGAAAAGTGCCTGTAACATTGTTTACCAAAGGCGGTGGACGTTGGTTAGAAAAGATGGCTGCTACTGGTTGTGATGCATTGGGCTTGGATTGGACGCAGGATATTTCTCAAGCACGTCAACGTGTAGGTGATGCGGTTGCATTGCAAGGAAATATGGACCCCTCAGTTTTATATGCTGAGCCAGAAGTGATTAAGAGCGAAGCTAAAAAAGTGCTTGATGGTTTTGGTGAGGGGCCGGGACATATCTTTAACTTAGGTCATGGGATACATCAACATATAGATCCTGATAAGGTCAATGTGCTTGTGGACTCTGTTCATGAGTACGGCAAGACTAGTTAGACTGCTTTAATTCGTGGGTTAGATTAAAATTGTTTAGATTTATAACCGTTAGAATACTGCATTGTTGAAAAAAAGTAGGGGGGTGTCATTATTTTAATAAAATGCCCCTGATTTTGCCTAAATCAATCAAAGAGCAATGACCTGCAGCAAGTGCAGGTCAAAACATAGTTGTTCTTCTAGTTGGTTCAATAGTGCTTCTTAAGCAGTAGCAGTAAATTTTAAAGACACACCATTGATACAATGACGGAGCCCCGTGGGCTTAGGTCCATCTTTAAAAATATGCCCAAAATGTCCGCCGCATCTTCTGCAATGAACTTCAGTTCGTTTTGTAAATAGTGTGTTGTCTTCTTGGGTGCCAACCGAGTTTTCGATCGCATCATAAAAACTTGGCCAGCCAGTACCGCTATCAAATTTAGTTTTGGAAGAGTACACTGGGAGGTCGCAAGCAGAGCATGAGTAAGTACCTTCTCTTTTCTCGTTCAATAATGGGCTGCTACCAGGGCGCTCAGTCGCATGCCTTCTAAGAACATCAAATTGTTTCTCGTTTAATAATTTGCGCCACTCTTGCTCTGTTTTTGTAATTTCAAAAGTCAAGTCAGAGTCTGCTGCAATCACTTTATCCATAGAGCTAAGAGAAAACATGCTGTAACCTGCGCCAGCGAAAAGAGCTAACCCGAGGCTTCGTCTTAAGAATGAACGACGGTCTTCACATATATCGTTATGTGAAGTTAGCTTATTTTTTTTCATTTTAGTGTCCCTTTAGGTTTGATTCTTGAGTATTTATAACTTATTACGCATTTAGATATATTTTGGATGCGTAGTTGTTTGGTTTGTGGCTCTAACTTTAGTGTGAGTCGTATACTAAACTAAACTACATTATTCAAAAATAATATGCTGATACTATATATACGAGTACTTTAGTTTAAGGTAGTTCATCAAACTTAAGCTAAAGTTACTTCCCGTTAAAAGGTTTGGTTTTTGTAATCGATTCACTTATTGATTTTATCTTTTAGTATTTATTGTTTGTTGATGTTTAAACCTAAGATTAAGAATTTAAGGTATAAATCAAACAATTAAAATATGATATTTTTAAAAATTAGTCCCTTCGTCGTCGTTTTGTAGATAATTGTTTTTGCTTCTATATAATACCTACATTAGGAAATAAGCGGCTGAATGAAAGCCGTACCACAATAAAATAATAATAAAAATGGTATTCGAATGAAATCACATTCTCTTAGTGTATCTATGGCATTGCCTTTAGTTGTATCAGTTTCAGTTTTAAGTGGCTGTAGTCAGCAATCTGCGCGGCAGGGCACAATCCAGCCTAATCCGGCAAGTTCTACAAAAACCTATTATGTTGAAACGCAAAAGCAGCCAGCTAAACAAGTTGTTTTTAAGCCACAAGCAAAACCAAAAACTATCCCCCACCGTCAGACTGCTTCTCAACAACAAGTTAGGAGGCCAGTTGTACATGCTCCGAGAGCTGCAACCCCAAGACCTCAATCACCCAATGCAAATATTTCTGAGCTATACGGCATAGGAGACAAAATATTCAAAAATGAAACGGGTGGTCGAATCGATCAACTCACGCATTGGAATTTAAGAGAAGATTTTGCCTCAATGGGTATTGGTCATTTCACATGGTATCCCGCGAATCGTAAGCAGCGTTACGGAAATACCTTTCCCGGTTTGCTAGATTATTTGAAACAGAATGGTGTGCAGTTGCCAGCTTGGGTGCAAAGAGCTCGTTTTGAAGGTGCTCCTTGGAGAACTCGTGAACAATTAATGCAAGCCAAGAATACACCGCAAGTTAAGCAGTTCTCTCAGCTTTTATATGATACGCGTCATTTACAAGCAAAATATATTATGGATAGAGCAATGCGTGCGATGCCCAAATTAGTAAAAACTACGCCGCCGCATTTACGAGGTTTGGTGGCAAATAATTTAAATGCTGTTGCGAACTCTCATGGAGGTCGTTATGTGTTAGTCGACTACACTAACTTCAAAGGAGAGGGTTTGAGTCGTCATGGAGGGTATAAAGGACAAAACTGGGGCTTATTACAAGTGTTGGAAGAAATGCGTCCTTCGCAACCAGGCCCTCAAGCATTGAATGAATTCGCAGATGCGTCAATGCGTGTATTAGAGCGAAGAGTTAGAAACTCAGATCCAAAAAGAAATGAACGTAAGTGGTTGCCGGGCTGGAGAAACCGAACAAATACTTACAGAAACCCGATATAAAAAATTGTTAGAATCATGAGTGTGTAAAACGAAAAAGGACTGATTTATTCAGTCCTTTTTTCTATCTTGGATTTTTCTTTCGAAGAATTAAGACTTAGTCAGAACGGCTAGTTACTTCAAGTAAATGATAGCCAAACTGAGTTTTAACTGGTCCTTGAACTGTATTTACAGGTGCGCTAAATACCACTTTGTCAAACTCAGGAACCATCTGACCTGGGCCGAAAGAACCTAGATCTCCGCCTTGTGATTTTGATGGACAACTTGAGTGCTGCTGTGCGATTGCACCGAAATCGGCGCCATCTTCAATTTGTTTTTTAAGATCGTTACATTGCTCTTCTGTAGCTACGAGAAGGTGACGTGCGTTTGCTTGTGCCATGGAGATACTCCCATTTGGAAAAATAAAATACTGTTATTCTAGTAACAGCTTGGATTTTAATCACTTTAAAATAAAAACTAAATGACGCTTTTTCGACCCCATTCATTCTGCTTAGTATTAAATGTTGTAGATAGGTTCATTATGCTTCAGTGATAATAGGGTGTATAAAACTATTTTAAAGTGCTGTTAGATGTTTTTTTCATTTATTTTTAGGGCTATTGTTTTGTAATAAATCTGTACTATTTGCGAAGGAGTTTTGGTTTTGGTTAGGGTTATGAGTATTTTTTGTCATGAATCAGTCCTTTTCAGTTGAAATAGTAAAAAATTAATCATTCTCACTTTACCTATGCTGCTTGCAGATGTATCCTTGCGCCTCGAAAAAAGTATATCTTGATTGGAGAAGTGGCCGAGTGGCTGAAGGCGCTCCCCTGCTAAGGGAGTATACGGTTTATCCCGTATCGAGGGTTCGAATCCCTCCTTCTCCGCCATTAAGATTTTTCGAGTCGGTTGTGTGTTCAAACTTGTCTTGACTTGTTATTACTAAGTCAGCAAAATACGCCACCTCAATGCGCTGGTAGCTCAGATGGATAGAGTACCTGGCTACGAACCAGGGGGTCGGGGGTTCGATTCCTCCCCAGCGCGCCATATTGATAAAAAAACCAGTCCTTGTGACTGGTTTTTTTATGTCTGCGATTTAGATATATCAGAAAGCGTTAAAAAAGTAGGGGGGTGTGCTTTTATCTCTCTTTTCGGTGTATTCTGAGCTAAAACTGTGTTTTTTGATTTATTTAGGAGAATAGATATGCCTCATCGTTCAAACCCTGTTGTTGCTAAAAAGGGCCCATACGTAGTTGAGTTAGAAGCAGGTAAAGATTATTACTGGTGTTCTTGTGGTCGTTCAGAGAATCAACCTTTTTGTGATGGCTCTCATAAAGGGACTATATTTGAGCCAGTTAAATTTAGTGTTGATGAAGAAAAAAAATATGGTTTATGTGGCTGTAAACACACCAAAGGCTCACCTTTTTGTGATCGTGAGCATAGTAAACTATAGTAAATTATTCAACGAAGGCTCTGAAGACAAGCTTTATGGTAAAAGGATATAGATGCTTTATATTTTTATAGAAAGTTACGTTTTTGATATCGCTATAGTTTTCTATGTGCACAATAGAACAAGAATCGCATAAACTTAAAACGATTCGTAATCTAAAAAGTAGGGGGGGTGTCACTTTCTATCGGGTAATTAGATAGAAAGCGATTTTATTCGCTATTTGTTTAGCTTTTCTTGAGTAAGTTTTCTTTGTCAAAATTACGTTTGTAAAAAACGGCGACGTTTCCAATGCGCTGAACTAATTCAGCTTTATGTTGTTTGCTTAACTCAGAGACTAATGTATCTCTCTCGTCTCTATCGCCTAAGTTAATTTTTACTTTAACTAACTGGTGAAAATCAAGCGCAATAGTAATTTCATCATTGATAGAATCTTTCATTCCATGCTGACCTACCGTTACAATAGGCTTGAGTTTGTGAGCTAATGCTTTAAGCTGTTTTATGTTTGTTTTATCTAGTGTTTTCATAACCCCAATTGTAAAGAGTACCGTGAAGAATGGCGAGAAGTAAAAGCAGTGGCGACTGGCTAAAAGAACATTTTGATGATGAATATGTAAAACGCTCACAAAAAGAAGGTTATCGTTCACGCGCAATATATAAACTTCAAGAGATTCAACAAAAAGACAATTTGATCCGACCAAATATGCAGGTGGTCGATTTGGGTGCTGCTCCTGGTGGTTGGAGTCAGTATGCTGTCGAACTTGTGGGAAGTAATGGAAGAGTCGTTGCTAGTGATATTTTGCCGATTGATCCTCTACCGTTTGTTGAGTTTGTAAAAGGAGACTTTACAGAAGAAAGCGTCTTAAATGAGATATTGGGCGTATTAAATAAAGATGGGGATAATTCACCAAATTCATCAACTAATTATCGTGCAGATGTTGTAATTTCAGATATGGCCCCAAATATGACTGGAGTAGAGGCGACAGATCAGCCGAGATCCATTTATTTATGCGAACTTTCATTGGATATGGCTTGTCAGATATTAAAACCTGGTGGATCATTTGTTGCTAAGGTTTTTCAGGGGGATGGCTCAGAAGCTTTTTTAAAAGATGTCAGGTCTCATTTTACTAAAGTTAAAATCCGTAAACCGAAAGCTTCTAGATCAAGAAGTAGAGAGGTCTACGTAGTAGGGCAAAATTTTAAAGGCTAAAAATTGAGGGTTAATGTGCCACATCGAATAATTGATGTAACATTGAGCTATAATCATTAGTCTGTAATACAAGTGTAATCAAATATCAGCCTTGTAAGTTAAAGGCAATAATTAGTAGAGGATACTTTTTTGAACGATTTAAATAAAAATATATTGATGTGGGTAGTTATAGCAGTAGTGCTAGTGGCCGTTTTCAGTAAGTTTAATGTGCCGACAGCTCCATCAAATAGCCTCTCATATTCTGAATTTATTCAACGTGTTGAGCAAAAAAGTGTCAAAAATGTAGTTATCAGTGGCCAGAATATCACCGGTGAGAGTAATAACGGTAAATTCCAAACCTATGCTCCTTACAATGACCCTAAATTAATTGATCAATTAATTGTTAGTGGTGCTGAAATCGATGTTAAAGAGCCAGAAGGCCGCTCGGTTTTTGTTGATATCTTAGTGAATACTATTCCATTCCTGTTAATTATAGGTTTATGGATATATATCATGCGTCAAATGCAAGGCGGCGGAGGTAAAGGCGGCCCAATGTCATTTGGTAAGAGTAAAGCCCGCATGATGACTGAAGATCAAGTCAAGGTGACATTCGCTGACGTAGCTGGTTGTGAAGAGGCTAAGGACGAAGTGTTCGAAATGGTCGAGTTCCTTCGTGATCCCAGTAAATTCCAAAAATTAGGCGGGAAAATTCCTCGCGGTGTTTTACTGGCCGGTTCTCCAGGTACAGGTAAAACCTTATTGGCGAAAGCGATTGCAGGTGAAGCTAAAGTTCCATTTTTCAGTATTTCGGGTTCAGATTTTGTTGAAATGTTTGTAGGTGTTGGTGCGTCTCGTGTTCGTGATATGTTCGAACAGGCAAAGAAACATGCGCCATGTATTATCTTCATTGATGAGATCGATGCAGTAGGTCGTAAACGTGGCGCTGGTATGGGCGGCGGTAATGATGAGCGTGAGCAAACTTTAAACCAATTGCTTGTTGAGATGGATGGTTTTGAAGGCACAGAGGGAGTGATCGTGGTTGCGGCTACTAACCGCCCTGATGTACTTGACCCAGCATTATTAAGACCAGGTCGTTTTGATCGTCAAGTAGTTGTTCCATTACCAGATGTTCGCGGTCGTGAGCAAATTTTAAAAGTGCATATGCGTAAAGTCCCTTTAGGTGATGATGTAAAGCCAGCAATATTAGCGCGTGGTACTCCTGGGTTCTCTGGTGCAGATTTAGCTAACCTTGTGAATGAAGCAGCCTTGTTTGCGGCACGTGGTGATAAGCGTGTTGTTCAAATGGAAGAATTCGATAGAGCTAAAGATAAAATCATGATGGGTGCTGAGCGCAAATCAATGGTTATGAATGAGAAAGAAAAGTCGAACACCGCTTTTCATGAAGCAGGCCACGCTATCGTAGGCTTGATTGTTCCTGATCATGATCCCGTCTATAAAGTGACTATTATTCCTCGAGGTCGTGCTTTAGGTGTAACTATGTTCTTGCCTGAAGAAGATAAATATAGCGCGAGTAAATTGAATTTAGAAAGTCAGATATCAACACTATTCGGTGGGCGAATTGCTGAAGAGATGATTCTTGGTAAAGAAGGTGTTACGACAGGTGCATCAAACGATATCGAGCGTGCAACATCCATTGCTCGTAACATGGTCACAAAATGGGGGCTATCTGAGAAGCTAGGGCCATTGTCCTATATCGATGAAGAGACTGAGTCCTACTTGGGGTCTGCTGCAGCTCAAGCAAAAGCAGTGTCTGATGATACTGCACATGAGATTGATGATGAAGTTCGCCGTATTATTGATACAAATTATGTACGTGCTGAAACTATTCTCAAAGAGAATGTTGATAAATTGCATCTTATGGCAGAGGCTCTTATTAAATATGAGACTATTGATGCGGATCAAATTGCCGTCATTATGAAAGGTGACGTTCCTCCTCCACCTGAAGGATGGAGTGATGACGATGCACCTTTAAGCGGTGGAGATGGGGGGTCTTCAATAGAACCTGAAGAGCTTTCTAGTAAAGATAAGAAAACTAAAGGTGATAAGCCTGATCCGGTGGTAGATCCAGTTTAGTTATTTGTTTAAATTGAAAAAAGGACGCTTTTGGCGTCCTTTTTTTTGTTTTAAAAGTGTGCTTGTTCTTTCTTATTTGGATGAAAAAGATCGATTTAACTTCTTTTATACTTGGAAAAACAGTATGAATCCTATGCTTCGTCGTTTTTTAGTCGCTTAGCAAATGAAGAATGTTTTATAATCCCATATAGATTTGTATAGTTTTTAAACACCTTTTTCTCTGCAAGGCCCCTAATACTTAAAACAAAAAGAAGATAAATATGACAAGAAAATATTTTGGCACAGATGGGATACGTGGTGAAATTGGTCAAGCACCTATGACACCTGACTTTGTTCTTAAACTTGGTTGGGCGGCAGGTAAGGTATTGGCTGCTAAAGGTAAGCCATTGGTTGTTATTGGTAAAGATACCCGTATTTCAGGTTATATGCTTGAGTCTGCCCTCGAGGCAGGTTTAGTCGCGGCAGGCGTTAATATTCGTTTATTGGGCCCGATGCCTACACCTGCAGTATCTTACTTAACTACAACTTTCAGAGCTTCAGCTGGTGTAGTGATTAGTGCCTCTCATAATCCTTATAAAGATAATGGCGTTAAGTTCTTTTCAAGCGAAGGCACAAAGCTATCTGATGAAACCGAATTAATGATTGAAGATTATCTAGATCGAGAAATTCAAACAGTGAGTTCGCATAAACTTGGAAAAGTTGAACGAGTTGATGATGCAGCAGGAAGGTATATAGAGTTTTGTAAGCGCGCTATCCCCTCTGATGTGTCTTTGGATGGTTTAAGAATAGTCGTCGATTGTGCGAACGGAGCTACTTATCATGTTAGCCCACATGTATTTTCTGAATTAGGCGCGGATGTTGTCAAAATCGCTGCAGAACCTGATGGTTTCAATATTAATGAAAACTGTGGTGCAACCTCTTTATTATTTTTACAAAAAAGTGTTAAAGAATACAGGGCTGATCTTGGTATTGCCTTAGATGGTGATGGTGATCGATTGATGATGGTCGATCATAAGGGCGAAGTTATCGATGGTGATGAAGTATTAGCAATAATAGCTGCACACCGTTTGAAAGAAGAAGGGCTGAAAAATGATGTTGTAGGTACTCTTATGAGTAACCTTGGTCTTGAAAAAGCGATTACATCAATGGGCATCAATTTTCATCGTGCTAATGTTGGTGATCGCTATGTTATGGAAATTATGAAGAAAACTGGTGGCTTGTTAGGTGGTGAATCATCTGGTCATATCATCGTGCGTGACCGTATTGAAACAGGTGATGGAACGATTGCGGCTCTACAGGTCTTATATGCAGTTATCAGAAGCGGTAAGTCCTTGCATGATCTTAAGCAAGTGATGGATAAGTATCCGCAAACTATGATTAATGTGAGAATTAAAGATAAAATTAATCTTGAAGATAACAAAGAAATTCAGGCTGCAGTTAAATCAGCAGAAACTAAAATGGGTGATACTGGGCGAGTTTTATTAAGGGCTTCGGGGACAGAGCCATTGATTAGAGTTATGGTTGAAGCTGAAGAAGAGTCAGATACTAAGAAATACGCCCAACTAATCGCTGATGTGGTTGAGAAAGTCGCTAGCTAAGGCACAAATCATTTGATTTATTGATGGGCTAAGGTTAACCTTCCGCGATTCGAAAAAAGATAGTCTGGAGCAGAATGTGCGTAACACTCTAGTAGCGGGAAACTGGAAATTAAATGGCTCTAAATCAAGTATTGCAGAGTTATTGAAAGGCATTCTTGTAGGAATGGCAGACGATAGTGTTAAGCCTAATACTGAAGTTGCAGTATGCGCTCCATATATATACATTCCACATGTACAAGAGATACTTGATGGGACGCGAATTAAATTTGGTTCAGAAAGTATCTCGGAACATGATTCTGGTGCTTTTACGGGTGAAATCTCTGGAGCGATGTTGAGCGACTTTGCTTGTGAGTATGCAATTGTAGGTCATTCAGAAAGACGGACGATCTTTGGTGAAAAAGATTCTGATACTGCTAATAAATTTGCTGCTGCCCGCAAACACGGTCTTAAGCCTATTTTATGTGTAGGCGAGTTATTAGAAGAACGTGAAAAAGAGATTACCGAAGTTGTGGTTGCCCGTCAGCTAGATGCAATCATTGAATTAGAAGGTGTTGAAGCATTGGCTGATGGTGTGATCGCCTATGAGCCAGTTTGGGCAATAGGTACGGGGATGACAGCGTCGCCACAACAAGCTCAAGATGTTCATGCGTTTATTCGAAGTAAAATTTCTGCTCTAAATAAAACTGTCGCAGAGAAGGTTCAAATTTTATACGGCGGTAGTGTTAATGGTGCTAATGCTGACGAATTATTTGCAATGCCAGATATTGATGGTGGCTTAATAGGTGGTGCAGCATTAAAAGCAGAAGATTTTTTAGCTATTTGTCGAGCCGGTAAATAGCATTATTTAATTACAAAAAAGTAGTTAAGAAAACAATTTTTAAAGATAAAAAATTACCTAAGTAAAATAAATTAAAAACTTAGATTCAAACAAGGCAAAAGGTTTTTCATGTTATATAACATCTTATTAATTATTCAAATTTTAGTAGCACTAGGTATTATAGGTTTAGTATTGATTCAGCATGGCAAAGGTGCTGATGCTGGTGCTGCATTTGGTGGTGGAGCATCAGGAACTGTATTTGGTTCGAAAGGTTCAGGTAATTTTTTGACTAAACTCACTACATTTTTGGCTGTAATATTCTTTTCAAATTCACTTATGTTGGCTTGGTTAGTTGCACATCCAGATAGAGGGATTGGAGAATCAATCATACCAACAGCAGTTACAGCACCCGCGAGTGAAGCTGCAACAGCGCCAGTTGATATTCCAACAGGGTCTGCAGTACCAGCAAAAGAAGAAACCGCACCAACAGATATACCTAATTAAATCTACAACGCCGATGTGGTGAAATTGGTAGACACGCACGCTTGAGGGGCGTGTTGCGCAAGCAGTGGCGGTTCGACTCCGCCCATCGGCACCATATTTTCTAACAATTGTTAGATGTAAGACCCGCTATACTTAGCGGGTTTTTTTTGCGAAAATTAAATAGATACTATATAAATCTAAATATTTTCAGATTAATGTTTTATGTAAGCACAAAGAATGAATCACCACAAAAAGTGGGGGGGTGTCATTTAATAACTTAAAAAGCGGTATTTGGGAGCTTTAGGTAATGAATTTATCTTCTAAACGAGAAAAAGAATAAAAATAACCAACCTAGAATTAAAGAGAGTCCACCAAAAGGTGTGATTTTTCCAAATATTTCATTGCCTGTATAAGCGTATGCGTAAAGGCTGGCAGAGAATAAAAATATACCTAAAATAAATGCAATACCTGATATTTTAAGCATTAATGAATCGAAATTACGATGTAAGGATGATAATACGCCAACCGCTAGTAATGCTGCAATGTGGTGGAATTGATACTTAAGTCCTGTATCTATTCGTTGTATGGCTTCTGCGGTAAAACCATTTCCAGATGCGTGAGCACTCAATGCGCCTATGACAACTGCCGAAATTCCAAATAAGGCTGCAAAGCCAATAAATATTTTATAAGATTTCATTCAATTCAGTGTCTCAGGCTTGATATTTTAGAAGTGGATACCATCATATAAGCAATTAAAATTAAGGTAAACGTATTTCAAAATGGAATATCTTCATGGAATATAAGGACTATTACAAGATTTTGGGTGTCGATAGAGAGATCAGCCAAGCTGAGTTAAAAAAAAGCTACCGCAAGCTAGCTCGAAAATATCACCCAGATGTAAGTAAAGAAAAAAATGCAGAAGAACGCTTCAAAGAGGTTAATGAGGCCTATGAGGTCTTGGGCAATGAGGAAAGTCGTGAACAATACGATAACCTAGGCGCAGATTGGAAAAATGGGCAGAGTTTTAATCCTCCTCCTGGTTGGGAAGGCGGATTTGATTTTAATCAATTTGGTCAAGGCGGCTCTGGAGGAGGGGCAGGCTTTAGTGATTTCTTTGAGTCGATGTTTGGCGGTGCCGCAGGTCAATCGGGTGGTCAGCATCAAGGCTTTAATCAAAGACAAGCAAAGCCTCCAGCGGAAGTTATGCACACATATGTAGATTTAGAGGATGTTTATTCTGGGAGTACTAAGCGCATTACATTGCCTAGTGGTTCGAGTTTAGAAGTTAAAGTCCCTAAAGGAATTGAAGACGGAAAGAAAATCCGTTTATCTGGTAAGGGGTCTACTGGTGGAGATATACATCTGCAAATTAAATTAAGAAAGCATCCTTTGTTTAAACTAGAAGGAAAGGATGTTTATATTGATTTGCCTATAGCTCCTTGGGAGGCTGCTTTGGGTACGAGTGCAACTATTCAGACTTTAGGCGGTCAATTAAAGTTGAAGATCCCAGAAAATTCGATTTCAGGAAATAAAATGCGCCTTAAAGGAAGAGGTTTGCCGGGCAAGGTAACGGGCGATCAATATGTTGTTTTGCAAATCGTTACGCCCCCTGCTAAGGATGAAGCAGATAGAGTTTTTTATGAGGAGATGAAGAAGAAATTTGACTGGGAGCCACGATAAGCATATAAGTAAGGCTTGTAATCTTAAAACCCCATATAAACTGACGTTAGAGCATGCGTAGTACAGGCATTATCATGAAAATTTTTAATTCAATAAATATTTTAATTGTTCTACTTGGTACTTTTTTAATCAGTAATGTGGCATTGGCTAGATTGCCAGCTACTATCGACGGGCAACCACTGCCTTCATTAGCCGATATGCTAGAGCGCATCACTCCATCCGTAGTAAATATATCTACAGTACAAGGCGGTGGGGAATCTACGCCTGTAAAAGATCCAGTTTATCGTCATTTCTTTGGTAAAAATGTCCCGGCTCAACAAGGTAAAGCCGTCGGAACTGGGTCAGGTATTATTATTGATGCAGAGAATGGCTATGTAGTTACCAATGCTCATGTAATAGAGCTTGCAGGTAAAATAGTTGTGACGTTAAAAGATAAACGTCA
>CALFUP010000191.1 GCA_937929875.1 uncultured Cocleimonas sp.
CTCTCGGATGAGGAAGCTGAAAAAGCAAAAGAGAACATTAGAATTATCTACGATGATCTGTTGCGTCATGAAAAAATATTACACAAAACACGTAAGTTCGATTTTGATGTACTGATGGATGTGATAAAAGCCAGACTTAAACCGTAGAGCTTATGTTAAAAGAGTTTTGCTAAAAGTCCTAAAATGAAGGGATTTGGCATAAGAACGATCAAAAAGTAGGGGGGTGTCATTATCATCTCTGCTTACTAAGATTTTAAACGAATTAGCATTTAATTTAGCTATACAATCCAGTTAGACCATCACAATTGGAGTTCACTATACTTGAATTATGGAATCTAAATTCTCCATGTTTCTGTCTTAATTTTCACTTGATACACCAAGCCCAGCGCAAAACAACATAATAAAAATGCTCCCATGCCGCCTACAATGGCATATCTCACAAACACTTGAGCGCTATACAAACCAAATAAAACATCTGTTTCTGGTAAACGGGTATACGCGAAACCTATTGCGAAGATTGTGGGTATTGTTACTAAACAAACTAATGCGAATAGTTTAAGTGTACGTGGTGCTTGCCAATAGCGAGTTTGCCTTTGACTATTTTTATTTCGTTTATGCCATTTAACAAGCCAATAAATTAATAATAATAAACCTAAGATGCTACTTAAATGCTGGAGTACGCGATAAGGCATAATGTCGTAACCATCTAAATTAGTTAATGGTGTATCCATCCATTGACTATATTGCGGAATGCCCGATTGATGGGTGAAAAAGTCCCATACTAAATGGGTTAACGCACCTAGAATTAAGGAGAACAATAAAATATGACTGGGTGTTGATGGTAATTTCCCGATAAATAAATCAGGATTTAAATGATCCTTAATCGATTTAGGGAAAAAAGAAACAATCACTGGTGCCATTAACCAGTGATAAAGAAAGTAAATCGTCAGCCCCATCGGAATACAAAACAAGTAGATGCCAATAAGAGTATGGCTATCCACGCGTTGATGTACTAAAAAAGGCGTCAAATAAGCAATGTCAGGCGTCATGCTGCCGATAATTAACGGTGATAGTGCCGTGTATTTGCTCATTTTACTGTGTTTGCCAAGTCCTTTGTTGAAAGGTACTGCAGCGACAATGTGTGAAAGGGTAAAAGGCATTAATCTACTTCGTTAAAAATTATTCGAGTTTTGTTTATTATATGCATGAACGTAAAGATACCTACATAAAGAAACTTTTATTTATAAACGGCTATTGTCAAAAAAAGCATCTTCCCTCATAATCCCTCGCTCTGCAAGATACGGCTAAATAATCTTCTTTACGTAACTTATTTATGCCTCTAGTTTTGCACGTCTATGGTGATCTGCATTGGTTCCCTCGCGACGATAAACTGCAAACCCCGCCAGGCCCGGAAGGGAGCAACGGTAGTAGTGGATTCGGGCGCCGAGGTGTGGCTGGTGTGGGTCGCCTCCATAGACATTCAGCTAGCATTCTATAAATTGCATTCTGCTCAATCACTCCTAAACGTCTAGTAATTTTCTATCCAGTTACCCTCAATAGTTAAAAGAAATGATTATTCGCCTTTCGACTCGAGTTATCGATTAATTATTTGTAAAAATAATAAAGTGGCAAAAAAGTAGGGGGGTGTATTCGATAGGCTCAACAGAACTGTCATTTTTATCTATTCTAACCGCGTTTTTAAGTATTCTAATGTGCTGATTTCATTTATTATTAAGAAATGAGTTATCAAGTCCTAGCAAGAAAATGGCGGCCGCAAAATTTTAAACAAATGGTCGGTCAAGAGCATGTTTTACGTGCTTTAATGAATGCTTTGGATAGTGATCGATTGCATCATGCCTATCTTTTCACCGGTACCCGTGGCGTTGGGAAAACAACCATCGCAAGAATTCTTTCAAAATGCCTTAATTGCGAAACGGGCGTTACTTCTACACCTTGTGGTGAATGCAATAGCTGTAAAGAGATTGCAGCAGGTAATTTTCTAGATTTAATCGAAGTTGATGCGGCATCTCGCACTAAAGTAGAAGATACCCGTGAGTTACTCGAAAATGTTCAATATGCGCCTACACGAGCTCGTTTCAAAGTCTATTTAATAGACGAGGTGCACATGCTCACAGGGCACAGTTTTAATGCCTTGTTGAAAACGTTAGAAGAACCGCCACCACACGTTAAGTTTTTATTTGCGACAACAGATCCGCAAAAGCTCCCTGCGACAATTCTCTCACGTTGCTTACAATTCAATCTAAAACGTATGCCGGTAGATATGATTACTGGGCACCTTGAATATCTGCTAGAACAAGAAACGATACAATACGAAGCATCCTCATTACGATTATTAGCACGAGCGGCTGATGGTAGTATGCGTGATGCTTTGAGTTTGCTAGATCAAGCTATTGCCTTTTCTGGTTCAGCGCTTACTGATTCGGCAGTTCGAGATATGTTGGGCACCATATCTCATGAGCCTTTAATAGATTTGTTAAGTTTACTGCTTGCTGGTGAAGGCGCAACCTTATTACAACGTGTAGAGGATTTATCTTCGGTTACTCCTGATTTTGATGCAGCAACAGATGCTTTGATTTCCTTATTACATCAGTTGGCAGTGCAACAAGTTGTTCCTGATGCGATTAATGATGAAGATAGTATTCGCGAACTTGCGAATAAAATGACAAAGGAAGAAGTACAGTTATTCTACCAAATTGCTTTGCAAGGCCGCCGTGATTTACCGCTCTCGCCAGATCCTAGAAGTGGTTTTGAAATGCTGCTATTACGCATGATGTCATTCAGACCCTTACGCGAAGGGATGCGTTTGGAGTCACAAGAAACTGCTGAGATAACGAAAAAAAAAACAGTTGAATTAAACGAAACTGAAGAAAATCAAGACGTCAGATTTGAAAAAAAATTAGACAATGACTCAGAAAACAATCCGGAAGAAAGACCAGAAAACAAAGCTAATAATCTGGATGCTCAAAAGACTGCAAATACTGTAGCTGAAACTCCCTCAAAAGTAGTAAGCCCGTTTCAAAACAATAGCAATCAACAGTCTCAGCAGGTAATACAAAATACTCAAGTTTCTAACAAAGATTCTGTTCCACCATGGGAAGATATACCACCTGAACTAGAGGAGGGCTATGAGTTTCCAGTGGTTCCCGAAAGTGAGTCAGTTTCAGTAGAATCATCTGTAGATGATAATAACTCTATCAATGATAATGACCCTCAAAACATTCAAGGAAGTCGTCAATCGGACTCTATATCCATAGAAGACTTACTTTTGGCAGATGATGATTTTGAAGGTATGCCATTAGAATCAGAAGTTGATGAGACTCAACAAGATGCGAAGCCAGATTCTAAAACAGAAACCAAGCAAGAAACTGAGACAGATGAAAATTCGATAGCGAATTCCTCACAGTTTGCTAATGAGAATAATCAAGAAAAATCAAAGCAAAACACTAATCCAAATAGCAATCAGCCCTGGTATGCTGTAGTTCCCTTATTAAAATTAAGCGGACGCGCTAATGAATTAATCAAGCATTGTCTGTTAGAAAGCCATGAAAATGGTATTATTTCTCTGGTTTTGAATAAGGACAGCGAAGGTTTATTAGCAGAATCTACAAAAGAAGAAATTCAAGAGGCTTTAAATAATTTTTATTCGGATACAGTTCGTTTAGACTTGCGTGTAGCAGAGACAGTGATTGAATCAGGTGACAATAGTGGCAACGAAACACCTGCTCAGAGAATAGACAGAAAAATTTTTGAAACTCAGCAACAGGCTGAGAAAAATATAGCAACTGACCCGTTTATTTGCGAACTCCAAAGTCGATTTGGTGCACAAATAGTTCCGGGGTCGGTAAAAGCAAAACCAAAACAAGTTAATGATTAATACTATTTAAAAGGGTACATATTATGTTTAAAGGCGGCGGTCTGGGTGGAATGATGAAGCAAGCGCAAAAAATGCAGGAAGATATGCAAAAAGCGCAGGCAGAAATAGCAACGATGGAATCAATAGGAGAATCAGGCGGTGGCTTGGTTTCAGTGACGATTAATGGCGCACACGAATGTAAGCGCGTGAATATCGACAGTAGTTTATTAGCTGATGACGATAAAGAAATGCTAGAAGATTTAGTGGCTGCTGCCTTTAATGATGCGGCTCACAAAATGGCAGCAACCAGCAAAGAAAAAATGTCTGGACTGACAGAAGGAATGAATTTACCACCAGGAATGAAGCTACCTTTTTAAACCTA
>CALFUP010000192.1 GCA_937929875.1 uncultured Cocleimonas sp.
AATCACAACTGCTTTTGCGATTGTTGAAGATGTGCGTCATACGCTGACCCCGCAATTACGAAATGATAAAGGCGAGACTGAATTAATCTTAATTGATTTAGGTAAAGGCCAAAATAGACTCGCTGCGTCTGCGCTCACACAAGTTTATTCTCAAGTAGGGAATGAAACGCCTGATGTTGATGATGCAGACGCTTTGAGTAATTTCTTTGCGGCGATTCAAAGCTTAAATGCAGATAAGAAACTACTCGCTTACCATGATCGTTCAGATGGTGGATTACTCGCCACAGTGACAGAAATGGCTTTTGCAGGGCATACAGGAATATCAATAAACTTAGATAAACTGGGTAACAGTCCTCTTGAGAGCTTATTTAATGAAGAACTAGGAGCTGTTATTCAAGTACAAACAACTGACTTAGCTTCTGTTTTAGCAGTACTGACTGAAAACCAGCTGGCTGATTGCTCTCATGTAATCGGCACTCTCAATACAGAAGGTGAAATCAATTTCACACTGGCTGGCGAGACAATTTACAACAACTCTCGATCGGCATTACAGAAAATCTGGGCTGAAACAAGCTATCGTTTACAGTCTTTACGCGACAATGACCAATGTGCCTCTGAAGAATTTGAACGATTAAATGAAGACTATCTAGATGGTAAAGATGTCGGGTTAACCGCAAGTACAACTTTTGATATTGCTGAGGATGTTTCAGCTCCCTACATCAATACAGGCGCAAAACCAATGATTGCGGTATTACGCGATCAAGGTGTCAATGGTCAGCAAGAAATGGCAGTAGCGTTCGACAGAGCAGGATTCAAAGCCATTGATGTTCACATGACTGATGTAATTTCGGGTCGTGTGTCACTTGATGAATACAAAGGATTGGTCGCTTGTGGTGGCTTCTCGTATGGCGATGTTTTAGGTGCTGGCGGTGGCTGGGCAAAAACTATCTTACATAATCCACGCGCTAAAGATGAATTCACCCAATTCTTCAATCGTGATGATGTGTTTGGTTTAGGCGTGTGTAATGGCTGTCAGATGTTTTCGCATCTGCGTGATTTAATTCCTGGTGCTGCGCATTGGCCCGAGTTTTACCGAAATCAATCTGAGCAGTTCGAAGGTCGTGCGGTTATGGTTGAAATAATGGAATCTCCATCTCTATTATTTAAGGACATGCAAGGCAGTAAGATTCCAGTAGTCGTTGCACATGGCGAAGGTCGTGCAGTATTTACTGGTCAAAGCAATGCCGAAAATGCATTTTCAAATAATACCGTAAGCATGAGATATATCGATAATACCGGACAGACGACGATGCATTACCCTGAAAATCCCAATGGTGCTGATATGGGCATTACGGGCTTATGTAACACGGATGGACGTTTCACCATAATGATGCCGCATCCTGAACGAGTGATACGAACGGTAACAAACTCATGGCACCCAGATGGCTGGGGAGAAGATAGTCCTTGGATGAGACTATTTAGAAACGCACGAGTTTGGGTTAATTAGAGTATTCAAGCACTACTGAATTGGAATCACGCGGGTATCATCGAGCAATTAAGAATGACAAATGACACCCCCCTACTTTTATTGAATTAGTTGCTCGTATCAGTTGCTCGTAATTAACTTTAATAAGTTTTCAAAATTTGAACTCAGCTTTCAAGTGTTACAAATTAATAGTAGACGACAGTTAAAACTATTTGCTTCTTATCAAGGAGCCATAAGTTTTAAATCGTTGGAGAAACCAATAAAGTACTTAAAGTTCCACACACTCACCATCGTTATTTAAGTTCACTCTTTGATGTGGGTATGCTTATTCGCGCCATTGGGATGCACATGCCGCCTTTTAGGATATTTCCCCGTTGCAGGGTGAATATGCCCATTTTTCACGTATTCATTTGTACTTTCACAATCATAACTATGCTGATGATCTTTTGTTGTATAACTATGGGAATGAGTTAAAGCTTCAGTACATGGGTTTGAAGGATGAGAGTGTGTAAAATCGCTATTAACCGTTTGTTTCGGGATTGGTTTTTTACTAACTGAAATTGATTCATTTTTGATAGAACAACCAGCCAGAAACATAACAATACTAATAATTAGTAAATTAAAGATGGATCGTGAATTGTATTTTTTAAATTGCATGATGCTGGCTTTTATTAGTTATAACGAATGAGTACGGACTTTTACTTAAATATATAAATATTCAACTTGTTCAAGTTTAGCTTAAATTTTAATCAATTTAAGAATAAAAAAAGCCCCAACTAATTTCGTATCAATTGGGGCTTTAAGTGTATAGAGATTTATTCTAACTATAAAATGTAATTCTTAATAATTACATACTCACATTTTTATTTTGCATATTTATGAGAATGTTTACGCGCACCATTAGGGTGGTTATGTCTAGTTGAACGCGTCATGCTATTTGCAGGATGGAAGTGACCTGTTCCAGTATTAGCAGATGCGTTGCTTTTGCAACTATAACGATGCGCATGTTTACGCTTACCATTCGGATGAGTATGCATTACCGAGCGAGTACATCTATTTGCAGGATGCCTATGTGCATTAGCTCCTGACGTTCTCGCTTTAGCTCCACCATAACGATGCTTGTGTGAGCTTTTCCCATTTGGATGTGTGTGGAAAATACTGCGAGTCATGCTATTCGCAGGATGTCTATGACCTTGACCATGATTTCTGACTGCTTTTTTCCCGCCGTAACGATGCTTATGTGCATTTTTTCCATTTGGGTGCGTATGAGAAATACTACGCGTTAAACTATTTGCAGGGTGAGTATGTGCATTAGCTCCAGTTGCTTGTGATTTTGCATTACAGTCATAGCTGTGAGCATGCTCTTTACCACCGCTTGGGTGTGCATGCGAAATAGAACGAGTACATTTTTGGGCTGGATGCGTATGCTCTACAGATGGCTTAGGAGTGTGCGTTTTATTAGATGAACAGTCATATTTATGCGCATGAGTATTGCCACCGTTTGGATGACTATGGCTAATAGAATTAGTACATTTATTAGCAGGATGAGTGTGTTCAACACCCGGGGCTGCAGCTGGCGCTGGTGCCACTGCTGGTTCTTTTTGCATTTGGCTTGTTTGAGAACATGCAGTAATCATAAGACTTGAAAGTATTACTGTGCCTAGCATAGGCGATAATTTAAACGTCATATCTTCTTCCTTGATATTTCTAAATGAGTGGGGGTTTTATAATTTAAACTCGAACACTGTTTATTGAATAAGTAATTCAAAACACAAAGAAAAATTGTTCGTTTAAACTACTAATAACGATAAACTAATTTACATTACTAATAAAGGGGCTATTGCTTAAATTTTAGGCAGCACCTCATAACTTAAAGACCCCCAAAAGCTCTCCCAAGCGGCTTCTGTTTCTTCAGCAAACTTTTTACTTGGCACCACCATTTTGACTGAATTAATCAAGAATAATCCCCCATTAGCACGAGGTATTTCAATGCGTCCGTCAGCATCAGTTGTCATTCTCGTTTTAACAAGCTCCGAATTAGCTGATGTTCTTTTGGGTTTATTAAAAATATTTACAAACATATTTGCTGCTGGCTTTCCTTGCCATAGCAACTGAGCTTTGATATTTCCTTTACTTGTATAGGGGTTCGTTTCCGCAACCCACTCTAAGGGCATTCCAAAGGCTTTATCTTGACCTTTTCCATGCCCTACTTTCACAAGAGTTTTAGGATTCCTCCAGTACACTTCTTTAAACCCTTTTTCTGGCAACCCTCTTTTCTTATGCGCTTCAAACACCCAATCCAAGCCATCTGTTGTTAGAAAGTTCGCAAATTTTTCAGCGGTTTCATAAATTAGAGAAGAGGCTGTAGTTTCTGCCGTAATGATGTGTAGGCCTTCTTCTTGTGTCTCTTCTTGTATCGTAGGCAAATCTCCTAAACGAGACCTAACTTTATTAGTATTTCCACCAATTGAAATATTCAGGTGTTTAAAACTGCTATCTAAATAGGCGTATTTGTTACCTTTGAAATCTTGACCTACCGTTTCATTAGCAAAAATTTTATCCCCTAGCTTAACCGAATAGTTTAATGGCTGAATCCACATTTCATGTGCTTTTATGACGGGTGAAAGCAAATAGATCACAGAGATAAAAAACAATAATTCTCTAATCTTTTTATAGTTTTTTATTATATACACGCTAAAATCCCACCTTTTTGATTTAACACTAAAATTGATTATGCAAATACGTCAGCACTTATTACAAGATCACTTACAGCAAGACAGGAATCTACAAAATACTGCCATTTCACCAAAAGCAACATTCAAAACATGTCTAAATAAATGTTTAACGTTATGGTATTCGACTATAGCTTGTTTGATTAGTTTGATCTTTGTTTCTTTTGTCGTTTCATCGTCGGTTCACGCACATGAAATTCGTCCAGCTATCGTAGATTTTACTTTTGATAAAAACGGCGTATATCAACTCACCATTCAACATAGTCTTGAAGCCATAATGGCTGAAATTGGTGGTAACCATGATGATACTGATGAATCAAGCAATGCTGAAAAATATAATCAACTAAGACAACTTTCTCCTGCAGAACTCAACACTGAATTTGAAAAATTTACGCCTGGCTTCTTGAAAAAAATGCAGTTATTTTTTGACAATAAATCAGAACCCTTAAAAATACTAGATATTGATATTCCCGAGGTAGGTGACACCGAATTAGCACGAGATTCGGTTATCAATATTGCAGGAATTATTCCTGAGAATGTTAATAATATGAGTTGGGCATGGGACAATAAATTCGGTAATGCTGTGTTACGTGTCAGTACCGAAGAAGATCCTGAATTATTTAGTGGTTACCTAGTCAATGGCGATAGGAGTGAGCAAGTACCTATTAACGTAGCCTGCTATGGTGCTGAAAATGCTCAACAAGTGGGGGGGTGTGCTTTACAACAATCACAATGGGATAATTTTAAAAATTACATCAAAGTTGGTTTTGTTCACATTATTCCAAAAGGCTTAGATCATATTTTATTCGTTGTTGGTCTGTTTTTGCTCAGCGCACATCTTCGCCCTCTTTTAATTCAAATTACGACGTTTACTCTTGCGCACAGTGTGACATTGGCATTAGGCATTTATGGCGTAGTGAATGTTTCAGCGTCTATCGTTGAGCCACTAATCGCCGCATCTATTGTGTATGTTTGTTTAGAAAACATTTACTCCGAAAAATTAAGTCGTTGGCGACCCTTTATCATTTTCGCATTCGGTTTACTACATGGCTTAGGATTTGCCAGTGTCTTGAGAGAAATTGGGCTAGGATCTGGTAGCTTTATTACAGGACTGATCGCGTTCAATATCGGTGTTGAGATAGGTCAATTAACAGTCATTGCAATATGTTTCTTACTCGTTGGTTTTTGGTTTAGAAATAAACCTTGGTACCGAAAGGTAATTACCATACCTGCTTCAATCATCATTGCACTCATTGCTATCTATTGGGTATTAGAGCGCACTGGTTTTATTTAGTAAGTGACTGTTTCGTAAATTGAAACAGATTAAATAGTCATACTTAAGTAAACTGGTTCATCTAAAAGACGAGCTGGTTTTTGGTATGTGTGCCAATGCGAATGTCTCCCCACCCATCTTGGGTAAACACCGCTTGATAGCATGACCTTTTCGACGTGGATTTTCCCTATAAGTATTAAAAGTGACACCCCCCTACTTTTTAACACTATTCTTATAAGCTTGGATTTTGTTCTTTTTATTATTAAGAGTGGAGAACTCTAAGTAATCCGATTTAATATACACATAATTATTTTAATGTAGATTTCTTAAAGCTAAGCGCAAAAATCAAACACCCAACACTAATGATTAAAAAGCAGATACTTTCTAATAAGTATCGGTAAATCGCAATTTCTTTTATTGTTTCAAGCCCCACTAGGGCACCAGTAAAAACAGTCAGAAAAGAAAGAAGAAATAGACTAAGGAAGCCTACTATCGCAATATTTAAGCCGAAGTTTTTGACCTTCATACGAAGATAAAAAAGCGAAAAGGCAGTGATAATGTAAGCACTAGCCAAAATGAAATTCGAAAACTTACCAATCAAAACCATTGATTCTAAATTCATTCCATTATCCAATATGAATTATTAACAAATTCCTAAGAAAAGGAAACATTGAGAATTGAACAAGCCTTGCTTCCTTTTATATTGTTTTTGAAAGACGAATTAAATCCTTCTCAATCAAAATCAAACGTCTTTTATATAATGCTCCCAATGCTTTTTTGTATTCCTTCTTACTCACTTTAAACTGTTTATAGATATCTTCAGGTGAGCTTTTATCAGAAAGTGTCGAGCTACCGCCCTGCTCTTTTATAAAGTCTAAAATTTGATTTGCGAGACTGCTTCGAGTTTTTTGCGAAGGTTGCTGCAAGCTTAAATCTAGTTTTTTATCGGCACGTACCGTCTTAATGTATCCTTTTTTCTTATCGCCGATTTTTAAAGGTTTAAGTAATTCATTTTTATACAATAAACCGATATAGGTAGTACCGACAACCGCTTTATAGCCCAGCTCGGTTTCAGCATAAATAATTAGATCAACAGCTTGTTCTGCTTGGTGCGAATGGGATTCTTCCAATAAAAACTTATCGAGCTTTGACGAGGCCATTATTCTACCGCTGTGCTCGTCTAAATACGTACGTACCACATAAGACTTACCTTTTTCCATCGGCGTCTCTTGTTCGGCGTATGGTACGAACAGGTCTTTCATTAATCCGATATCCATAAACGCACCGACTTTGTTCACATCGACTACTTTTAAATAAGCACACTCATCCACTTGCGCTAACGGAATTTCGGTAGTGGCTATAATTCGATCTTCTGAATCGAAATAAATAAATACTTTGAGTAAGTCATTGACCTTACAGTTT
>CALFUP010000193.1 GCA_937929875.1 uncultured Cocleimonas sp.
TTATGGCTAGATTACAAAGTGATATAGAAATTATTTAATTCAATACTATTTATCGAATTTCTGTAAGCAATCAAATTATTTCCTGTTTTAAGCAAAAATACCAAATATTATTCGTTAAAATGACACCCCCCTACTTTTTGACCATATTGATTCACTGTGTCAAAAAGAGAACCATATTTCATTTTTCCCAATAATTTCTATTAATGAATTCATAATTTTTTATTATAAAACAGTCAATTTCTAGAATTTATACTTCCTTTCACTTTATTTTTATATGGGTAGAATACATACAGCAAAATCCTATTTTAGATTTGTCTAAAGCCCATTGATCATCTACTATAACTATAATAAAACACTGATAATAAACTCAATAATATGATGCGCCATAAATAGCGCGATGGAGACATTCAAGACCAATGCCTTACCGCTTTCTATTAATCATCGCACTTTCAATTTTTTGGTTACTACTTTCTGGATATTGGACTAATCCCCTTATACTTGGCCTAGGTGTAGCATCAGTAGCCTTGTCCACATGGATTGCCATGCGTATCGAAAAAAAATACGCGTTTAAAGATAAAGGCATCTCCATTTTAATGAGACAACATACTTTTTGGCCTTGGCTACTCATTGAGATTGTAAAATCAAATATCGCCGTACTTAAATGTATCTGGATGCCAAAAACGTATCCAATATCACCCATTATTCGTCAACTTAAAATGAAACCAAAGTCAAATATTGCCAGAACGCTTTATGCAAATTCAATAACACTGACACCAGGAACAGTTTCGATTGAAGTTCGTGATGAAGACATTCTTGTATATGCTTTATTAGAAGATGCAATGAAAGACTTAGAAGGTGGTGAAATGGGACGACGTGTTCACAAACTAGAGGGTGGCAATTAATGTTTGCCGTAACCTCCGTAGCAATTTTAGTTGTCATGGGTATTGCACTGGCCCGAGCTTTTATTGGACCAACGGTTTACGATCGTATTTTAGCTGTCAACATGTTTGGCACTAAAACTGTTTTATTTATTGCTGTGTATGGATTCTTGACCGAACGCCCAGAATTTATGGATATTGCTCTCGTTTACGCCTTAATTAACTTTGTCGGTGTTATTGCGGTACTTAAGTTTGTTGAACGTTTTCCCCCTCCTTCAGCTCAAAGTGATGAGTAAACTATGATGAGTTTAATAATTGACGCACTGAGCTGGGCATGCCTTCTCTTGGGTTGTTTCTTAGGTGTAAGTGGTGCCTTTGGGGTTTTTCGATTTAAAGATTTTTATAGTCGCGCCCATGCAGCCAGCGTCACTGATACCTTGTGTGTATTCTTCATCGTAGCAGGCTTGGTTTTACAGTCTGGCTTTAATTTAGTTACCGTAAAACTCATATTTATTGTTGTCTTACTCTGGTTAACTAGCCCAGTAGCTAGTCATGCCCTGATTCGCTCGGCTTATCAAACAGGATTAAAGCCAACGCTTTCGACTACTCGTAAAGAGTCTGCAAAGCGGGGACAATCATGAGTAATATAAACCTACTAATTGATATCGTACTACTTACCATGTTGGTATTTACGACTATCACGATTGTTCGTTCACGAAGCTTGTTTGCCATTGTCATGCTATCTGGCATTTATAGCCTACTTTCAGCAAATATTTTTGTAATCTTAGATGCAGTAGATGTTGCCTTTACCGAAGCAGCTGTAGGCGCTGGTATTTCTACCGTTCTTATGCTTGCAACCATAGGTATCACAGGTTACGAACAAAAAAAACGGAAAACAATTAGCTCTATTTCTCCAATGATTGTAGTGATTATTACAGGAGCAGTTTTAGTCTATGGAACCTTGGACATGCCAGCTTTTACAGATCCAAGCGCCCCAATTCATCAACATGTTGCACCGCGATATATTAATGATTCACCTACCGAAGTAGGCATTCCAAATATGGTGACATCGGTGCTGGCTAGCTATCGTGGTTACGACACTATGGGCGAAGTAATCGTTGTTTTTGCTGCTTTGATTGGAGTGTTATCACTACTAGGTATTCGTGAAAAGAAATCTGACCCTATTTATACTGAACCTCCGCCACGACCAATATTGCAAGTTATGGCTAAGTTTATGATTCCATTTATTATTCTTTTTGCCCTGTATGTTCAATTCCATGGGGACTTCGGACCGGGCGGTGGCTTTCAAGCAGGCGTGATCTTCTCGGTTGCGATCATTCTTTACACTCTGACCTTTAGTCAACAAGATGCTATGAAACTAGTCCCTCCCTCGATCCTAAAAAGACTGGCTGCTTTAGGAGTACTTATTTACGGAGGAACAGGCATCGTATCCTTATTTAAAGGCGGTAATTTCCTTGATTACAATGTACTAGCTCATGACCCGGTGCATGGACAACATTACGGCATATTAATCATCGAATTTGGTGTTGGGTTAACTGTGGCCTGTGTCATGATGTTAATCTTTTTTGCCTTTATTAGTCGTGGAGACAAAAATCCATGAGCACTTTTTTAGATCTCTACAACTACTGGGTAGTAATTTTTCTCATGATGGCTGGTTTTTATACGTTAATCGCCAGTAATCATTTAATAAAAAAAATAGTAGGATTGAATATCTTTCAAACATCAGTATTCATGCTCTATATATCATTAGGTAAAGTAGCAGGTGGAACAGCTCCGATAGCAGCAGAAGGTATTGATACA
>CALFUP010000194.1 GCA_937929875.1 uncultured Cocleimonas sp.
TATTTAGATATTGTGCGCCGCGTAAAAGATGAATTTAAAGCGCCAACATACGCCTATCAAGTCAGTGGTGAATACGCGATGATAAAAGCGGCATCACAAAACGGCTGGCTAAATGAAAAAGACGTGGTTTTGGAATCACTAATCGGTATGAAACGTGCGGGAGCTGATGGCATATTGACGTATTTTTCAATGGATGTTGCGCGTTGGTTAAAAGAGTCTTAACCCCTTTAACATTAACCGTTAAAACTAATATTAATTAAAACAAAATGACACCCCCCCACTTTTTAGTGATTTTCTAGATAAATCTCGTCGATAGAAACCATCGGCTTAATTGAGTTATCCGTCTAAATAATAAACGGTAAGCTCACTAAAAAGGTGGGGGTGTATTCGACAAGCTCAACAGAACTGTCATTTTTACACTTAGAGATCATCATGAGTTCAATTGAATTAAACGAAAATATGGATAAATATGCAGTTGTAGGCAACCCCATTGCTCACAGTAAATCACCTCAGATACATTCGTACTTTGCTCAGCAAGCTGAAGAGCAGTTGATGTACGAGACTCTGTTAGCGCCTATTGATGAATTTAAAGAAACAGTTGACGCATTTCGTCAAGGCAATGGCAAAGGCTTAAATATTACCGTGCCGTTTAAACAAGAAGCCTTTGATCTTGCGTCTGAAGAAGGCAATGAAATGAGTGACTATGCCAAAAACGCAGGAGCCGTAAATACGTTAGTGTTTAGGGAAGATGGCAGTATCTACGGTACAAATACCGATGGAATAGGGCTAGTACGTGATTTGGTCGAAAATCATCAAAGCCTGATTCAAGGTAAACGAATTCTGTTATTAGGTGCGGGCGGTGCAGTGCGCGGCGTGATGCAGCCTTTATTAATGCAAATGCCTAAGCAGATTTTTATTGCGAATCGAACACCTGAACGTGCGTTGGAATTGGCGGCTGATATGCAGGCGTTGACAACACAGCTAGACTCAAATTCACCCTGCGAATTATCTGGCGGTGGTTTTGCGGATATTGTTGGTTTAGAAAGCGGTGAATTCGACTTAATCATCAACGGCACCGCTGCAAGTTTACAAGGTATCATGCCACCAATCCCTGAAAGCTGTTTAGCGTCAGATGTGCATTGTTATGATATGATGTACGGCGGTAGACCGACAGCATTTGAAAACTGGTGCGAAGATCAAGGGGCTGCCAAAGTTATGAATGGTTTGGGGATGCTTGTAGAGCAAGCAGCGGAATCATTTTCCATCTGGCGTGGAAAAATGCCAGACACTAAACCTGTGCTAGAAGCGATGCGATTATCGTGGCTAGGCTAACAAAAAATATAAATTAAAGAAGCCAATAAATGGATACAACCCAACTAGATAAAACGCATCTGAGCGATACAAAATTTGCCGATCTCCCATTACTGCCAGAATTACAATCAGCAATAGCTGAAATGGATTTTGAATATTGCACGCCAATTCAAGCCAAAACACTGCCAATAAGCCTGACAGGCAAAGATATCGCAGGTCAAGCGCAAACAGGCACAGGAAAAACAGCGGCTTTTTTATTGGCAGCCTTTCAGCATTTAATAAAAAATCCAAAACCTAATTTAAATAAACGCGGACAAGCTGAAGTCCGTTTTGTAATACTCGCGCCGACTCGTGAACTCGCTATACAAATTGCTAAAGATGCAGAAGTTCTGTCAAAAAATACCGAATTGAAAATTGCACTGGCTTACGGCGGTACGGGTTATGATAAACAACAAAAAGCTATTGAAGCGGGTGTCGACTTATTGATTGGCACGCCAGGTCGTATCATCGATTACTGGAAGAAAAAAGTGTTTAGTCTGCATGAATGCCAAGGCTTAGTGTTAGACGAAGCTGATCGCATGTTGGATTTGGGCTTTATTCAAGATATTCGTTTTTTATTAAGACGCTTACCCAAGCCAGAAAAACGTTTAAGCATGATGTTCTCTGCAACGCTATCACATCGAGTGATGGAGCTTTCTTATGAGCATATGAATCAACCGCAAAAGCTTGAAGTAAAAGCGGAAGCGGTGAATACCAAAAAAATTGCACAATCTGTTTATTACCCATCCAATGACGAAAAAATCCCATTATTAATTGGTTTGATTCAAACTCTAGAACCTGAACGCGCCATTGTCTTTGTCAATACCAAACGTAACGCAGAAACCATCGATGACTTTTTACGCGGTAACGATATCCAAGCGGTATTAATATCGGGTGATGTGCGCCAGAATAAACGCCAGCAATTACTCAAAGAATTTGGTAACGGCAAACATCAAGTGATGATTGCAACTGATGTAGCGGCGCGTGGATTACATATCGATGATGTCTCGCATGTCTTCAACTTTGATTTACCTCAAATCGCTGAAGATTACGTTCATAGAATAGGGCGAACAGCACGTGCAGGAGCTTCAGGTGAAGCGCATAGTTTTGCATGTGAAGATACCGCTTTCTATTTACCAGAAATTGAAGAGTACATAGGTATGTCAGTGCCAATGGCAAGTGTGACATCTGACTTGCTAGCCGATGATTTAAAGCCAAGAAAACGTGTTACTCGTGATCGAGTACCCCAGCGTCCCAATAGCAAAGGTGGCAAGCCAGGCGGCGGTAAAAAATTCTCTGGTAAACCTCGTAGTGGCGGTTACAAGGGTAAGAAACCAGCACCTAACAAGTCGAGTTAAGCCATAATAAATTCTATTTAAAAACAGCAATAACTATTGCGAGACTAACTCTTTAACGTTAATTGTACTTCAGAATAGTACTTTTGAAATGTCATTAAGATAAAAACACTGTTCATTCTATTGAGATGGAATGAACTGAATGACACCCCCCCACTTTTTTATACTTAGAGACCTTTGTATGAGGGACATGACGGATTAAAAATGCTTAAATTCCTCCTATTCTCCTTAAAAATTCGCTCAAAAGCCCTGTTATAAAGCTCAATTTTAAGAAAAATTGTTGAAATTACGCTATTTTTATCTTGCCATTCTCTCATGCAAAGATCTCACTTAAAAAGTGGGGGGGTGTCATTTTTTCAATTAAAACCAGCTTCTACCTGCCGTTGCAACGATGATAGTCAATAAACCAATAATGGTATTAATACCCACTAGGGTTCTTATTTGACCTAAAAATTTCCCGCCTTCAGGCCAGTTTTCATTCGCCACCGCCTGTTTTAGGCGATTGTAAGGGGCAAAATACACGTGTGCAAAAATTAGCATCATGATGACAGCTAAGAATGCCATGATATGAATATAAGCTGGCGCTTTAGCTAAAGACAGCATCATCCAAAAGCCAGATATCAATAGCACAATCACTGATAACCAAACCCACGGAAAAAAACGTCTAAACGTGGCTACCCATAATCTTAATCTAAGTGGTGGGTCAAGTACCTCAGCTGCTGCAGGGCGAAGCGCGTTGTAAGCAAAGAACATGCCTCCAACCCAAATAGCTACAGCTAACACATGAAGGGCTAATAAGATTGATGTAAACATTGATAGTCGTTCCTTTATTTTACGATATTTATCGCATCATATCATTATCATTAAAACCTAATACTAAAAAGAAACAGCCAGTGATTGTTTATTTCTAACAGTTTTTCCAAGTCAATTACTGCGCAAGTCCATTGTAAGAGCTCAATTTTTTAGAAAGCAATATATCCATAAACATACTTCATTATTAAATTGGAAACTTAGAGTTCTAACAAGATAAATTTCTGAAATACTTCAGTATAATTGAGAAAATCTGTACTAAACTAAAAATAGGTACTCAATAAAAGAGTACTTGATAAGGAAGTCGTCTATAGCGATCAATAAAATAAAGGAGTGTTTATGAGTGAAGTAAAAAAAATGAGCCTAACAGTTAAAGTGCTGTTAGGTATGGCTCTGGGCATCATCTTAGGATTGATTATCAATCTTACGGGGATGAATGCACCAGGGACGTTTATCAATGAATACATCGTCAATGGTCTTTTTCATGTCGTAGGTAAGATGTTTGTAAATGCCTTAAAAATGTTGGTAGTGCCTTTGGTATTTTTCTCCCTTATTTGTGGTGTCTGTGGTATTGGGGATATCAGAATGCTGGGCAGAGTTGGAGGTAAATCATTTGCCTTGTATATGATGACTACCGCAATTGCTATTGCTACAGCGATTATCATTGCAGTATCTTTTGGTATCGGTAAAGGCATGAATGTTGAAACAACCGCTACTTTTTCTGGAAAAGAATCACCACCGTTAACGCAAGTTTTAATCGATATTATTCCTACCAATCCTGTTAAAGCGATGGCGCAAGGCGACATGTTGCCATTGATTTTCTTCTCTATTTTACTGGGCGTGAGTATGTTACTCGTAGGTAGAAAAGCGAAAGGTTTCGTTGCAGGCGCTGAAGTGGCCAATGAAATTATGATGAAAATGGTAACGATAGTCATGGCTGTTGCGCCTTATGCCGTATTTGCATTGATAGCTAAATCTATCGCAACATTGGGATTAGATTTACTCTATTCGCTCGCTGGCTATGTGCTGGTCTTAGTGGGAGCTTTAATGTTCCATTTATTTATAACTTTGATGGTTGTGTTAAAAGTATTCTCCGGTTTAAGCCCTGCGATATTCTTGAAGAAGATCAGAAACGTCCAGGTATTCGCATTTAGTACAGCAAGTTCGAATGCGACTATTCCGGTGACTATGAGAACAGTCACAGAACGGTTTGGCGTGAATAACTCCGTTGCTTCTTTTACTGTGCCCTTTGGTGCAACGATTAATATGGATGGAACGGCGATTATGCAAGGTGTCGCTACCGTCTTTATCGCCAATGTTTATAATGTTGAGCTTGGTATTTCAGGGTACTTGACCGTTATCATGATGTCAGTGCTTGCATCTATTGGTACTGCGGGTGTTCCTGGTGTTGGGTTGATTATGCTTTCGATGGTATTCGCACAAGTAGGTCTACCGATTGAAGGTATTGGCTTAATCTTAGGTGTGGATCGTTTGATGGATATGATCAGAACTGCAGTGAATGTTTCGGGTGATGCTACTGTATCTTCAATCGTTGCTAAAAGTGAAGGAAAGTTAGATATCAATGTGTACAACGATCCTGATGCAGGAACCTTGGATACCGATGATATAGGCGAGTTTGATAGTGAGGTTGAAGCTGAGATGGCTGAAGCTATTCAAAATGCTCGTGATCAAAAGTAAGATCTAACCATTAAGATCTAATTGTAAAAGCAAAAAAAAGCAGAGTTTTACTCTGCTTTTTTTGCTTACATGAAAGATTATTTACTTAGCGCTTAATTTATTTCGAGATCACTCATTTCGATACTCTTCACTTCGATA
>CALFUP010000195.1 GCA_937929875.1 uncultured Cocleimonas sp.
CTGCGATGGTTGTAAGAGCAAATCGTAAAGCTTCAGAGCTGGGTGGGCATATTGCTTCTTTTGCATCATCAGCTACGTTATACGATGTTGGCTTCAACCATTTCTGGAAAGCCCCTACGCCAAATAATGGCGGCGATCTAATTTATTATCAAGGTCACATTACCCCAGGTATTTATGCGCGTTCATTTTTAGAAGGTCGTTTCGATGAAGACACGCTAGATACTTTCCGCCAAGAAGCCGATGGTCCAGGACTTTCATCTTATCCTCACCCTTGGTTAATGCCAGACTACTGGCAGTTCCCTACGGTTTCGATGGGACTTGGCCCGATTAAATCGATCTATCAAGCGCGTTTTATGAAGTACCTGCACCATCGCGAGTTAGCAGAAACCAAAGACAGACAAGTATGGTGTTTTGTTGGTGATGGCGAATCAGATGAGCCTGAGACATTAGGCGCTATTTCATTAGCAGGTCGTGAAAAACTAGATAATCTTACATGGGTTGTAAACTGTAACTTACAACGATTAGATGGCCCTGTACGTGGTAATGGCAAAATTGTTCAAGAACTTGAATCACAATTCCGTGGCGCAGGTTGGAATGTCATCAAAGTGCTTTGGGGTTCTTATTGGGATCCGCTCTTAGCAAAAGATAAAGAAGGCATTCTAAAAAAACGTATGCTTGAAGTCGTTGATGGTGAATTCCAAAACTACAAAGCTAAAGATGGTGCTTATGTACGTGAACATTTCTTTGGCGAGTACCCTGAACTAGCCGCAATGGTAGAAAAAATGTCAGATGATGATATTTGGCGTTTAAATCGTGGTGGTCATGATCCGCACAAGGTTTACACCGCTTACGATTCAGCAGTGAATCACAAAGGTCAACCTACCGTTATCCTAGCGCATACCGTTAAAGGTTATGGAATGGGTTCTGCAGGTCAAGCGCAAAATCGTACGCATTCACAGAAAAAATTGAGTGAAGATGAAATGGTTGCCTTTAAGGACCGTTTCAATATTCCATTAAGTGATGAAGATGCAGGCGCTGCCAAATACTATCGTCCTGAAGAAGGCAGTGTTGAGCGTGAATACATGCTGGCGCACCGTAAAGCGTTAGGTGGCTCTATCCCTGTTCGCAAGATTAATGCGGCTCCGTTAGAAGTCCCTGATCTAAGTATATTCCAGGCGATTCTTGATGGCTCTGGCGATCGTGAAATGTCTACGACAATGGCATTTGTACGCTTACTAACGATGCTCACCCGTGATAAGAAAATGGGTAAGTACGTGGTTCCAATCGTGCCAGATGAAGCACGTACCTTTGGTATGGAAGGCATGTTCCGCCAGTTAGGAATCTTCTCATCTGTTGGTCAGCTTTATGACCCACAAGACAAAGAACAAGTAATGTTCTACAAGGAAGACAAAACAGGTCAAATTCTTGAAGAAGGCATTACTGAAGCCGGCGCATTCTCATCATGGATTGCAGCAGCTACTGCTTACAGTGCTCATAATGTCAATATGGTGCCATTCTATATCTATTATTCTATGTTTGGCTTCCAACGCATTGGAGATCTTGCATGGGCAGCGGGCGATTGTCGCGCTAGAGGCTTCCTAATTGGTGCTACAGCGGGTAGAACCACATTGGCAGGAGAAGGACTTCAACATCAAGATGGACATGGCATGGTACAGGCAGGATTAATTCCGAATTGTATTAGTTATGACCCAACCTTTGCTTATGAGATGGCAGTCATTGTTCATGATGGCATGAAGCGTATGTATATCGCTCAAGAAGATGTGTATTACTACATCACCGCGATGAATGAAAATTACCTACAACCTGCGCTACCTAAAGGTGCTGAAAAAGGCATTATCAAAGGTATGTATTTATTAAAAAATGGTGGCAAAAAGAAAAACAAAGTCCAACTCATGGGATCAGGCACTATCTTGCGCGAAGTTATCGAAGCTGCTGATCTATTGATGGAAGATTGGGGTGTTGATGCTGACATCTGGAGTTGTACTAGTTTTAATGAGCTTGCCCGTGAAGCACAAGAGGTTGATCGATGGAATCGTCTACATCCGCTAGAAGATGCCAAAGTTCCTTTTGTTGCCAAACAACTTAATGGTCATCGTGGTCCAGCTATTGCCGCTACTGATTACATCAAACAGTATCCTGAACAAATTCGCCAATGGATGCCGAATGGATACTCAACGCTTGGCACGGAAGGTTTTGGCCGAAGTGATACGCGTGAAGAGTTACGCAAGCACTTCGAAGTTAATCGTTTCCATGTTGTATTGTCTGCACTTAAAGCATTAGCTGATGAAGGTACTTTACCAGCGGCTAAAGTGGATGAAGCGATCAAGAAATATGGTATTAATGCCGAAAAACTAAATCCAATCAAAGCGTAAGGGGGAACTAATGAGTATTTTAGAAATAGTTGTACCCGATATTGGGGATTTTGATTCAGTTGAAGTCACCGAGATTCTTGTACAAGAAGGTGATGTCATTGCTGTAGAAGATTCTCTGGTAACCGTTGAATCTGATAAAGCTTCGATGGAAATTCCTAGCAGTCATGCGGGAAAAGTCCTGAAAGTTAAAGTGTCTTTAGGCGATAATATTGCCAAAGACAGCGCTTTGATAATGCTAGAAACGAGTGAAGAAACAGCCGCAGAGCCTGAAGCAGAACCTGCTAAAGAAGAAGCTCCAGCGGAAAAACCAGCTGCACCTGCGAAAAAAGAAGAAACAGCACCACAGGCAGCAAACTCAGAACCACAATCAACCAGTATCAGAGAAATCCTGATACCAGATATTGGAGATTTTGACTCTGTTGAAATCACTGAAATTTTGGTAGCTGAGGGTGACACCGTTCAAGCTGAAGATTCATTGATAACCGTCGAGTCAGATAAAGCTTCGATGGAAATACCGAGCAGTGAGTCAGGTAAAGTAGTCAATATCAAAGTAGCCATTGGCGACAGCGTTTCTCAAGGCAGCGTCATGTTAATGATGGAAGTCAGCTCTGGCGGCAGTTCCAATGAAAGTTCAGAAGCAGCCCCAGCAGAGAAGAAAGCACCAACAACAGGTGGTCATGAACAAATGGCAGCAGCAAAATCTGCTCCATCAAGAGGATCTGCTGGTAAAGCATCTAGCGACAAACCATCTCCGACGGCAAATATTGATGAAAAGCGCTTCAGTAAAGCGTATGCCAGCCCTTCAATACGGAAATTTGCTCGTGAGCTAGGTGTTGATTTAAGTAAAGTTGAAGGTACGGATCGTAAAGGTCGTATCAATAGAGAAGACGTTAAAGGCTTTGTTAAGAAGACGCTTACCAGTAAATCTAGTGGAAGTTCTTTAGGTGTTAAACCGATGCCTGAAATTGACTTCTCTAAATTCGGAGAAATCGAAACCAAGCCGTTAAGCAAAATTAATAAGCTTACGGGTGAGTTTTTACATCGTAACTGGGTGACTGTTCCACACGTCACTCAATTCGATGAAGCTGACATTACTGAAATGGAAGATTTCCGTAAACAAATGGGCAAAGAGATGGAAAAAGAT
Organism: uncultured Cocleimonas sp.; assembly: GCA_937929875.1. Taxonomy (GTDB): domain Bacteria; phylum Pseudomonadota; class Gammaproteobacteria; order Thiotrichales; family Thiotrichaceae; genus Cocleimonas. Next base: position 3,538 of record CALFUP010000195.1, read on the forward strand.
GGGGTGAAAATTACGCCATTAGCTTTCATTATTCGTGCCGTAATTGCCACGATGAAGATATACCCGCGCTTTAATAGTTCTTTAGATGCTACTGGCGAAAACTTAATATTTAAGAAGTATTTCAATATTGGGGTGGCTGTTGATACGCCGAACGGGCTTGTTGTTCCTGTCATACGCGAAGCTGATCAGAAAACCTTAGTGGAAATTTCTCAAGAGATCCGTGAATTAGCTGGTAAAGCGCGTGACAAGACTTTGAAGCCTTCCGATATGCAAGGTGGAAATTTCTCTATATCTAGTCTTGGTGGCATTGGTGGTACTAAATTTACACCGATTGTAAATGCCCCTGAAGTAGCTATTCTGGGTGTTTCACGCTCTAGCATTCAACCACAATGGGATGGAAAAGAATTCCAACCTCGTTTAATGTTACCGTTATCTCTTTCTTATGATCACCGTGTTATTGATGGTGCTGATGCCGCTAGATTCACGACTCATCTATGCAAAATGTTAACGGATATTAGACGTATGATGGTTTAGTACACTGTCATTTGTTATTGATGATTTGTTTATAGCTACTTGTTAATTAATAGCGAGTAAATAGATTTTAAAATAGCTAATAAATCATCATTAATGACAGAAATACTATTAAAATAGTCTATATTGAAGCTTTTTATTATTAACAGGGACTAAAATCGTGTTTAATCCCTGTTAATAAATTTCAATGACTTTATATATTATTTAACACTCCTAGATATTTTCACTTGGTATTTATCTAAATAGTTATCTTGATACTTACCTTAGTAAATACAATGAAATCAATAAGCGAATTTACGCCGCTTACTCATTATATTACTTGTTGATTAATCTCTTTTAATGAAGGAACAAACAATGCACGCACCTCTTGTAGTACTTGGAACAGGCCCTGGCGGTTACACCGCAGCTTTTCGCGCAGCTGATCTAGGTCTCGAAGTTATTATGATCGAGAAATACCAACAAATTGGAGGAGTCTGTCTAAACGTTGGTTGTATTCCATCTAAAGCACTATTACACACTGCACAAATCATCAATGAAGCCGATGAAATGGGTAAACACGGTGTTAGCTTTGGTAAACCCACTATTGATATTGATGCGGTTCGCGCCAACAAAGACGACATCATCGGCAAATTAACCGGCGGACTTAAAGGTCTAGCAAAGCAACGTAAAGTTACGATTGTTCAAGGTTACGGCAAATTCACCTCTGACAAAGCGATTGAAGTTGAAGCTGACGATGGCACTAAAACCGAAGTGACTTTTGATAACTGTATCATTGCCGCTGGTTCTCGTGTCACAAAGCTTGGTTTCATTCCGTGGGATGACGAGCGCGTAATGGACTCAACCGGCGCACTAGAATTAGTTGACGTACCAAAGCGTTTATTAGTTGTAGGTGGCGGAATTATTGGTCTAGAAATGGCAACCGTTTATGACGCCTTAGGATCTGATGTAACCATCGTTGAACTATCCCCTACTCTAATGCCAGGTTGTGATCGCGATTTAGTTAAGCCATTAGAACGTCGCATTACCAAGAAGTACGAGAATGTTTTCACCAGCACCAAACTTGCTGCAATCGAATCAACAGAGGCTGGCATGAAATGTAGCTTCGAAACTGAAGACGCAAAAATGAAAAAGAAAGTGCCTGAATCAGACACCTTCGATCGCGTCCTCGTTTCTATCGGTCGTACACCAAACGGCAAATTGATTGATGCGGAAAAAGCAGGCGTAAATGTGGATGATCATGGCTTTATCGCAACTGATAACCAAATGCGTACTAACGTCGACCACATCTTCGCTATCGGTGACGTTGTGGGTCAACCGATGCTTGCGCATAAAGCAACGCACGAAGGTAAAACAGCCGCTGAAGTGATTGCTGGCCATAAAGCTTACTTCGATGCTCGTGCAATACCATCTGTGGCTTATACCGATCCTGAAATCGCTTGGATGGGTAAAACAGAAGATGAGCTTAAAGCAGAAGGCACTGAGTACACTAAAGGTGCATTCCCTTGGGCAGCCAGCGGACGCTCACTGAGTAATGGCCGAAGCGAAGGTATGACTAAAGTGATGTTTGATAAGGCAACTGGGCAGCTTATTGGTGCAGGAATCGTTGGTACAAACGCTGGCGAATTAATCGCAGAAGCCGTACTTGGATTAGAAATGGGCGCAGATGCACATGATTTAGGTTTAACTATTCATCCGCATCCAACACTTTCTGAGACTTTAAACTTCGCAGCTGAGGTTGCTGAAGGGACGTGTACGGATATTTACGCGCCAAAGAAGTAATAGCGTTTAAAAGAAGTATTTGAAAGGCGTTCTGTTCAGAGCGCCTTTTTGTGTCTGGGATAAGTTTGAAGTTGTTTAAAATGACACCCCCCTACTTTTTTATACTTTGTAGCCAATACAACAAATAAACACAATCAAAATTTGGGCACTAACGTTAGCTTAGAATAATCAAAGTATTGCAATGGATACTGTCGGAAGCTTTTTTTCGTGTAAAACCGGCTTAAATCATTGGAACTTGAAGCGGCTTCTATAACTTGTCTTTGTGGTGCTGACTCAATAGCTTGTTTCATCGTAACAAGTATTTCGTCATAGCTAGGCTTGAAACCGCTGATATTATTCGTCACCTGGCAGTTTGACAGTTCCTTAAATTCAAATACATTTGACACATTACCGACAATTCTACAGTTTCGATTATCAAATATTTTTATTGAACCCGTTGCTTGTCGACTGTCTTTTCCTTGATCTACCAATAACACGAAATTGCCGGCAACCACATTATCAATCCCTCTGGAAAGCGTAACGCCATGATGCTGATTCGATGCGCAGAAATTATTGATGATTTTTATATTCGCATACGGCATGGATCTAGACCAAGAAGAATCCCCCTTTTCATCTCGCGTAAAAAAGCACTGCCAACCCGTTAAATTGGGATGTAATAAGGGCGTATCACCTACCAACGACACATTATTACGAATAGTGATATTGGTATTGCCACGCTTCTGTTTAGTGGTATACAACTGCACCATATCGCTATGTACATACTGCATTTTCTTATTGCGTTGCTTATAAAAAACAGGGGTTCTAGTATGCATTAAATTTGAATCAAATAATGCATGATTAATACCACCACCAGAGAACATATCGCTCGCCACTCTGACAGCTTTATTAGCTATCGCATGAAATGAATTCATTTCACTAAATTCAACCGCATGAAATAAATCAGTAAAAAGCGTTCTATCAATGATGATGTTATTACTCTGTTTTATCAGCAAACCAGATTGACTGGCCATAATCGCATCGATATGTCCGCGCTTTAAGGAGAGTAAATTATTATTTTTGTCACTAAAATACAAATTGCTTAAACGAACGTTATTTGAATTCCTCAACTGCCATGAATAATTATTTCGCGCAGTCGGCCACAAATTATTAACCTTAAAGTGACTGATGGTTACGTTGTGCAGATTCTCCCAGGTCACGTTATCAAAAAAGGGGGCCTCACTTTGACCTAGCAGTCCAAAAATATGCACAGTAGAATCGAAACGATGCTTTTGCTTGTAGTGATAGCGCTTATCTCTAAGGTTGCTTCTTACAACAATAACTTCGCCACCCGTAGAGTTATCTAAAGCCTCAGTTAACTGCTTAAAATTAAACACGTTGAAAACGATGCTGTTATTGATGAGTTCAGCATGATTAATTTTAACCAGTTTGCTTGACGTTAACCTTGGCATCTCAATTTTAAATTCAGAATTGCCCTCAGAAAAAGCTACAAACTCATCTGCGTGAGAGTGACTATTTGCGACCAATAAGAATAGAAAAAGAATGGTCTTAGCGACTATCCATTTAGCCATTTTTAAATGAAAAATATTCCGATTAAGAAATAAGCTACTCAAACTGCCCTGTTGTTTATTGTTTTTATTAATATAAAAGCCACTATTCATTGTGAAATATTCCGTAAACCCTGTAGAAATTTAAAACGCTTAAATTGAGTTAAATCAATGAGCTAATCCTATCATGTTAGCTGCAATAAGGCAGATTATGTTGTCGAAAAAAACCTATCAACTTTTAACCCACCATTATCTGACCTCAAACGTTAATTTAGGTTTCGTCCTTCTGCTTAAGCAAAGAAATTAATCAGCCTAATAATAATTAGAAAATATAGAGAATAGAAAATATAGAGGATGTAGCGGATGTAGATAATACAATAATTGAATTAAAGCGATTTAAGCTTACAACCAAACCCTAAGATGTAGGATAATCTAGATTCGATCGAACAGAAGCACACCCCCCCACTTTTTAGCGATATGTAAACATGTTAAACGCTATTCTTCCTATATTTCTCTTAATCATGATGGGTTATGCGATGCGCCATTATCGTATGATGAGTGATGCCTTTTGGGATGATGCAGAGAAACTGGTTTACTACGGTTTATTTCCTGCAATGTTGATATCAAAAATGTCAGTTGCCGATTTGTCAAAGACCGATGCGATTCCATTAATCTCAGCTTTATGGCTAGGTATTGCAATTGTCAGTCTGATCACTTTGCTAATAAAACCACTTTTGAAAATTAGTAATCCAAGCTTTAGTTCAGTTTTTCAGGGTGCGACACGCATCAATACCTTTATTGGCTTGTCTTTAGCAGAAAATATATTTGGTAATTCAGGTTTAGTGACTGCGGTCATCATTGCAGCCATACTAATCCCTGTATTGAATTTCGTGGTGGTGATTGTGTTGCATCGCTATGGTGAAAATCAATCTGATAAGCAAGGCGGAACACAATTTTTTGCAGTGATTAAACAGATTATTAAAAACCCATTGATCATTGGTTGTGCCATCGGCATTTGTTTGAATATAACCAATATTCAATTACCTTCACCCCTACAGATAACC
>CALFUP010000196.1 GCA_937929875.1 uncultured Cocleimonas sp.
TTTCTATAGAATAAAACGGCTAAAAAAGCACCTACTCCGAGTTCCCATGCCCGTGTAGGTAATAAATAGAATGTGGCATCAGGGTGGTTTTTGCTTCCGTAAATAAACAAAAGAGCACTCAAAATACACAGAGTAAAAATAACCGGCGCAAGCCAACTTCTAAAATACTTTAAAGCAACAAATATGAATAAAGGGAATATTAAATAGAATTGTTCTTCTACTGAAAGTGACCAGGTATGTAACAGAGGTGAGTTTTCAGCGCTAAATCCCCAGTAGTTTCCAGCTGTTAGCCATTGGCTTATATTTGCATAAGACAATAGGGATGCAATACCTTGAGCGCCAAGGTAATAAATATCTGGTGCATAAAGTAAAAATTGCCCAGCTATCAACGTCATTAGAACAACAATAATTAAAACAGGAAGTATTCTTCTTATTCTACGAAACCAGAAATCTTTAAAACTAAATACGCCAAGATCAATGTCTTTTAAAAGGATTGTAGTAATAAGAAACCCAGAGATGACGAAAAATACATCTACACCTATATAGCCACCAGGAATCCAGTTGAACCCTAAGTGAAATAGTATGACGGGAATGACGGCAAAGGCTCTAAGACCGTCAATTTCTGGACGGTAAGCTAAAGAATTATTATTCACTTATTGTAATCTCTGCTAAAAAATCGAGTATAAAAGGTAATTAAGTAAATAAATGTGGGGTTAATGTAAATTCTTGTAAATCAGAGACTTCTAGAAGCTACCATTCATGTTTTTATGAAAATTTTTACTAGTATTTCATATGTATATTATTTGAGCGGAGAAATCAATAATGTAGTAAGTGAGTTTATTAGTGATAGTTATTATTATTTCATGATGTATAAAACTATAGTAGTCGGCATGAGTTTTCAGCGGGGTTTTTGAAGGATTTTTGTAAATTTAAAAATGAAAAAATATAGCTAAAAATGCCCACCCCTCGACACATTTTTTAGAGGTTTTTGACTAACTATTAGGAAGTTGGATCGAAATTATGAAGCTAGATTAAAAGTAGACCAAATATTGATTTGAAAATTCTTTAACGTTAAAAGCTTTTCTGAGTTTTTATATTTATCTGAAAGCCATCTACGTTTTTATCTGCATCAATGGGGAATGCAAAATCAAGATGGATCGCTTTTATATTACTGGTTCGTGTGGGGATCATGCGTAAACCAAAACCGACATCAGCTAATACTTCTGCTTTGCCATTGCCGCCCCGTGTCGTTCCTACATCCGCGAAAATCACTGCGCCAAATTTGGCTAACTGTAGGGGATACCAATCGAAGTGAAAGCGTTTTTCAGCTGTTAGCACTAGCGATTTAGTGCCATTTTGATACCCTTCTGGAAATCCTCGTAAGCCTGTTTCGCCACCTAAGAGTAACTGCTCACCTTCTTGTAGATTGGTTTTTGTACGTAATGTACCTGAAAAATAGAAATCACTACCGTCATTATCAAAGGTATAAAGTTCTCCTTTAAGCTTTAGTGTTTCTCCCTCTAATTTACCTTCGCCAAGGTAGGTCGTTAGATCGGAATGTACAAAAGCGAGTCCTTTACCAAATTCGTATCCTTTGCTTACCTTTGTCGCAAGCCTTACGTGATTCTCGCTTGATCCTAGTTCACTGTTTAATAAGCCCACTTCGACGGTAAAGTCCAAGCCTAAGGGTACGTCTTCAACCTCTCCCATACTTCTAAAGTTGGTACGCGTGGTGTATTGCTCATGGAGGTATTCGTATTCAAACCAAGGATATGACTGCGTGATGGGTTGAAGTTGCTTATATTGTGTTTCGGTAAAATTCCAGCCGACTTTAAAGCGATTCACGGAATTATTTTGTAGACCTTTTGACCATCCCCAAAACGCGGAATGTACTTTTTCGTCAACCTTAACCTTTTCCGAGACTTCTCCTTTGGTATAAATGGAGTTTTCTTTTTTGATGCTGGAATTCTTGGTGCCCCATGCCCGACGGCTGTTGAGGGAGTAATAGGGCAATGACAAGTTAAGCTGGTAACCATCTCCATCGGAATTGTTAATGATGGAGGCTAAGAGGTGTTTTCTTGAGCCTAAAAATTGATGATCAGAGTAACGTAGGTTTGTTTCTTGTCTTTCAGAATCATCTTTGTAGCTTAATGAGATACTTTTGCCCAAGCCGAATAAATTGTTTTCTTGGATTTCTATACCGGTTTTGTTTTTACCACCCGATTTACCAAATGAAATTCCGGGTGCTAAGGTCCAGCGGTCATTGGTGTTTACCGTAATATTGACAGAAGGGTTATCAGAGGTATCGCATAATTGGCTCGGGGTGATTGCTACATCTTTAATGAAGCGGTTGGCTCTTATTAAACGCTCTGATTCCTCCAGGAGTCTTCTGTTTAAGGTATCTCCTTCTTTAAATAATAATTGTCTGCGCACCACTTTCGGCTGTGTATTGATATGTAGTTTATTTGATACTTGGTGGATGAGTTTTGATTCTTTAGGGTTCGTCAGATCAAAAATATCACCTGTGTTTACTTCTATTTTTCCAATGATTAAATTTGTTTTTTGAAAATATCTATCAGACCAAGGAATACAGTTTTGGGCCAACGTAGGTAAAGCTCCTAAGGTTAACACTATGCTGAGTATCAGTTTGAGGATATTTTTTATTGGTTTTAGATACATAGTGTGAAGCTTTGAATGATTAGTTATTTTGCAGAGTATAGGTGGTGAATTGTTATTTAAAATGACAGTTCCGTTGAGCACTCGTGTTGAGCTTGCCGATATACCCGCATTGAGTAAACTCGAAATGTCTGTATTGAGTGCCTGTATTGAGCAAAGTCGAAATGACACCCCCCACCTTTTTGAGTGTTTTTTAATGTAGTTGAGTTGCTAAGATAACTTCTTTCCCCTTAGTTTATGTTTCAAGGCTCGCTTTTGGTAGAAATCATCACGATAGAACTTTGCATCTTTTAATAGATCATCGACAGCTTGATCAAGGTTTTTGGCGTATTGAGAAATGATAATCGCCATATCATCATCATCGGCTTTGATTCTTGCGAAGTTTTCTAGTCTAGCTTTTAAATCTAAGGATTTAAATTCCATACGATTCACATCGATGATTTTAATCTCGTATCCTGATTCTTCTGATGATGATTCTTTTATTAAAATATTTCCATGAGAATAATCGTGATGAAGAATTTCTAATTGATGCAATTTAAAAGTGAAATCAGCAAACGCTTTTAAAATGCGTTCACGGTCTTGTAAGTTATTATTTATCAATACTTCATGAATAGTGTGATCGTATTTGAAGTATTTTGAAATGTAATAACTTTTGGCCAGACCTAAATTTTTGTTTTGCTCAATAAACGCAATGGGTTCTGGCGATATCTCGGCGCCAATCTTTAGTGAATATTGATAAGAGCGCTTCGCCTTGGATGGTCGCAGATAACGATAGGCGTATTGATTCACAATATTTGGCACTCTGAATGCTTTCACCACGTACTCTTCATTGTCATATGTAATGACTCTAATGATGTTGCGTTGATCATAAAGCACGTGCGATGAGTCTTTAAAGTAGGACTCAATATTTTCGATTAGAGGTTTAAGCGAAGCGTATTTAGGGTTAAGTTCGTAAATCATTGATGGTTTTTATCGTATGTTATTTGTTGTTGTGGTTTGTATTAGTTTTTAGATAAACAGGTGATTCACTTATTTTAACATTATTACCGTTGCTTTTTCTGCCGTCTCTTAATACTAAACTTTGTGTCTCAGGGTTTACATCGATAATCTTTTCATTGATGTTGGTTGACCAAATGACTTCAATAAGTTGGTTATTGCCTCCTTCAACTGACTTTGAAAATTTAGCCGTATACATATTGTCATCAATTGTAATATCTTGATAAATAGCGCCTTGTAATTCATTGAGCATAACCTTAAAACTTTGATAGGCAGGATATTTTATTAATTCATCATTACGATTATCGATTAAGCCATAACCTGGGGCAATTAATTGATGCCAATAGACGTTTTTCACAACATTTGATGCCAGTGCTAGTAGGTAATAGCGGACTAAAAAATTGGCGTGCGCTTCAAGATCAACACAATCATTTTCGCTCGTTGGTGCATAGGGTGCTGTATTGCTAATGGGCCAGTTGGTTTCAGTAATGACTATTTCATTGCTGCTTTTATGGCTAATTCTCAACATGGCTTGCATTAAGTGGAGCTTTTTAGTTAGGTCTAAACCCATTTGGGTGTTTTCGGGCGCACCTCGACGATCAACATAAAGCAGACTGCTAAATTGATCGAAATGTACTTTGTAACTATTAAATAAAGTTCTAATGCTAAAATAATATTCGAAATCAATGACTGATGAGCCCAATAGTTTTATCTCGGGGAATTTCTCATTTCTAAGGTCAAAACCGACCTTATAAAAGCGCAAAAACTCATCCATTGAAAATATTGCCCATTTCTTACGATTGATTGCATTGCCTAATTGAAAGCGGTTAGTCAATGATGAGAATTGTGTGAAGACTTGCGTCAAGGAGGTTTCTAATAATGCCCTATCTTCGACATGCCGACGGTCTTGAAGAATATTAATCAGTAAGTTTTTACTTTGGTACTGTTTGGCAAATTCGACATATTTTTCGATATTTTCTATATCTGAAAGCGGTATTCTGATTAACAGATTTTTGATATTTAAATCATCAACTAGAGCGAGAGTCTGTTCTGGGTTTTTATCTAGGTTGATACTCATACCAAAAAATTCATCAGTATTAGCAGCTATCTTATTTGCGGGGAAGAGCAGATAATTGATTAGACAAAGGGGGTACATCACTGCATTAGTGAGTAACATTTTAAATGAATCCCAGCGTACCTGTTTGTATATTTGTTTTTTTAGCCCACGATCTTTGATGACATGAGGTTGGTCTGAATAGTGATCCCAATCGAGTTTCATGGTTATTTCTAGTTTCTTATTGACGGTTAAAAGCTTAGCGCTTATTCACGCCAATAATCCTTAATCCACTCTGTTGGACGAATAGGGCGATACCACTTTGTCGTAATTCCTTTGATCGCTTCAGAAGGCTCTGGATGGCCGTGAAAAATAATGACTTTTGCACCTTCTGGAAT
>CALFUP010000197.1 GCA_937929875.1 uncultured Cocleimonas sp.
GTCTGAGTACAACGCCAAAAACGGTGAAGCGCTAGCTTCATTGATCAAAGAGCATGGCGTTAAACTTCGTGCCTTTAGTGATGACATCTATGACAGTTTCGGTGAAGCCGCTGAAAAAGTTTACGAAGATGTTAAAAAGCACAGCCCACTAGCAAAAGAAATTCATGAGAGTTTCGAAGCGGCTAGAGCAAATACCGGTAGCTGGGCTAAGATCTCTGATCAGGCTTATGTGGCTCAACGTAACCGCGTATTAGATCTATAAACGATCAACTATAATACCTAAACGTATTATTTTGCTTAACAATGCTAACGGAACTTTTTGTTTCGTTAGCATTTTTATTCACAAATTCTCCAATCAAGACCTTTAGATTAATTTTCTACTCTCTCATTTTTATACACTTCAATGAAGGGTGTAAAAAATAGTGAATTAATCTAAATTTCTTTATAAACGTAAACTAAAAGTAACCACATTATGATATCGCAAAGTTCTACGCGTATTTTTGCTCGTGCCTTAGTTGGCACTGTTCTACTTTATCTAGTCAGTCGTTTTTTTATTTTTTGGCATGATTGGCCCGACTTAAGTGAAACATTCACTAGCTTATTTTCATCGGGTGATGAAAGCGCTCTAGAGGGCAATAAGTTATATCAAGGTCTTGCGTTGATTATGCTTTATCTTGTTTCTTTTGTTTTGATCTTCCTTTCAGTAAAACGTAACCCCAATATTTCTTTAACAGATGATGCGAATAAATATAAAAACATCGCTTATTTCATTGTACGCGCTGCGTTTTGGGCCACATTCTTAGTCGGTTTAGCAGATGCAATCATTTCTTTGATGCGTGTTGAAGAAGTCTTAGTACAAGTGGTCGGTGCTGAAACTGCACAAATATTAGATCAAGCCTCACAACGAGGTTTGTATGTCCATTATCCCTTGATGGCGTTAGGTGTAGTTATTGCTGCTTTTACTCGTTCATTAGGCTTTATTTGGCTAGCATTTCTTGTGGTATTAGCAGAATTCACCATCGTGATTACACGCTTTATTTTCTCCTATGAACAAGCCTGGATGGGGGATTTAGTGCGTTTCTGGTATGCCGCATTCTTCCTCTTTGCTAGCGCCTATACCCTAGTTGAAAACGGCCATGTTCGCGTCGATGTGCTTTATTCTCAAATTACCAACAAAAAGAAAGCCATCGTGAATGCATTTGGCTCAATATTCCTAGGCTTACCTGTGTGTTGGACTATTTTGCATTACGGCATGGGAACCAGACAAAGTAGCTTGGCGGCACCTATTCTTAGCTTTGAAACCTCTGCGAGTGGTTATGGTATGTACGTGAAGTATTTGATGGCGGCATTTTTAATTGTATTTGCCGTATCGATGGCGATTATTTTTATTAGTTACTTCCTTAAAAGTTGTGCTTTTTTGTTTGACGAAAAAGATGCAGAGTTACCAATGGGAGGAGAACACTAATGGAACTATTCTTCCTCGCGTTACTATTCATCACCATGATACTAATGCTGACTTCCGGTTTTCCTGTTGCATTCGCCCTACCCGGTTCAGCTATTATTACCATCGGCCTTGCCGCTTTAACAGGGTATTTATTTGCCAATGATCCCAGTGCGTATTTTGCTGAAGGCGGGCCATCGCAATGGTTGAGTGCAGGTGTCACCAACTTCCGAAGTTTATACTGGATAGTTGAGCGCGATACCTTAATCGCCATCCCGCTATTTATCTTCATGGGCATCATGTTACAACGCTCTAAAATCGCTGAAGATTTGCTTATCGCAATGGCACAGTTATTCGGCCCGCTTCCGGGTGGCCTAGGAATCTCGGTTGTTTTTGTTGGCGCTTTATTAGCAGCAACAACCGGAATTGTGGGCGCAACCGTTATCGCTATGGGCTTAATTTCATTGCCTGCCATGTTGCGCAACAACTACTCTAAATCTCTCGCTGCAGGTACGATTTGTGCATCGGGCACTTTAGGCCAAATCATTCCCCCATCGATTGTATTAATTATTCTTGCTGACCAGCTTTCAAATGCTGCTGATCAAGCGAATACGATGCGTAAAGCGCTGTATAAAGAAGCCACTGGCGAATTCTCGATGCCATCTCAATTTGATGTGGTTTCAGCCAGTGCTGGTGATATGTTTATGGGTGCGTTAATCCCAGGGATGATTCTAGTCGGCCTTTATATGGGTTATATATTCATCTACGCATGGCTAAAACCAGAAGCTGCGCCACCCGTTCCTTATGATGGTGAGTATGATCGTAAATTCATCATCAATGTTTTACTTGCATTAGTACCGCCATTAACACTTATCTTTGTTGTACTAGGTTCAATCATTTTAGGCGTCGCCACCGTTAATCAAGCTGGGGCAATAGGAGCCATTGGCGCCATGATTATGGCGGGCTATCGACTACATACAGGCAGTAAAAAAACCAGATATATTCCTACTCTCTTAGCCATATTCGCTTTATTCGCCATTGCTTTTTTAAAGAGTCAATACGACTTAAATATCAAAAGCATTCAAAGTGAAGAGCAATGGTTTGCCATTCAACTTGCCCTTGGTGCAGTAGGAATTTTACTCTTTGCTATCGCATGGAGCGCTCTACGCGCAGTAAAAATTGATGACACCTTAAAACATGTCATGATTGATACCGCGAAAATGACGTCGATGGTTTTCATTATTCTAATCGGCGCGGCAATGCTCACTTCTGCCTTCCGTGGCTTCGGTGGTGAAGAAATAGTTAAGCACTTCTTAACCTCATTACCCGGTGGTTTCTGGACACAGTTCCTGGTCGTTATGTTGGTCATTTTCTTACTAGGATTCTTCCTCGACTTCATTGAAATTGCCGTTGTCGTGGTGCCGATAGTTGCCCCTATTTTATTAGCAAACCCCGAAGCGAATGTGACTGCGGTTTGGTTTGGCGTAATGATTGGTTTAAATATTCAAACCTCATTCCTAACCCCACCCTTTGGCTTTGCCTTATTCTATTTACGTGGTGTCGCCGATAAAATCGTCAAAACGACTGATATCTATAAAGGCGCAATCGCTTTCATATCCTTGCAGTTACTCGGCTTATTAATTGTAGGATTATTCCCCAGCTTGGTTAACTATGTACCTAATCGTACCCATTTATTGTCAGAGACAGCACCTCCACCGTTAAACCCTAAACTTCAGCATTGTTTAGAGGATTATGTATTAGAGCAATATGCAAATGAGTCTGACACCATCAAAGCCAGCATCGAAAAAGCGGCCGCATTAGATGTCAGCTCACTGCCTAAAAAGCTACAAAGTAAGTTTAAAGAGAGCACCGAAGATGCCCTGAAAGGTATTGGACAAACTCAAGCGATCATTGATGCCAAAGTAGAAATAGCCAAATTTAGCGTTAACTATAAACCGATTCAACAACAAGTAAGCGCCATTAGAACAAGTATCGGCAAACTCAATAAGCGCGAGGAAACGCTTCAAGATAAACTCGACAATCTTGAATCAGAAAACTCACCAGCTTACGCGGGTTTAAAAGCTAAAATTGACGAGATCATTGCTGAAAAAACCAAGATAACCGATACAACTCCTGCAACGTGGGAAGTTGAAAATGGTAAATATAAAAAGTTGGCTGAAACACTCAAAAAAGCACGCCGAGCCTATTTAAACAGTGTCGACTCATCGTATGAAAGTTTCAATGAAATCCATACCATTATAGGTAGCGCCCCTGCCCTGGCGAAGCTTGAACAGCCTTTAAACTCACTAGAAAAAATGATCACTGACGGTAGTGACAAAGACTCTTTAGTTGAACAATTAAAAGCAGTCGAAAGCCTTTTTTCAGGGATAGCTAACAGCAGTAAAATTAAATCGAAAGTAACAAAAGCACGTCGTAGCTTTAGAAAAGTAAAAGATGATGTTGCCTTCAATGAAGCTAAAAACAAAGCCATAGCCTATGCAAAAGATGCATTACAAATTTACAACGATGAGATTGTTTGGAGAACCAAAGCTAATACAGCATTAGCAGCTGACTTTACGACCTATGACACAGCGATCGCTAAAACAGTAGGCTTACGTTTACAAAAGCGTTTTACTGATCCACAAGCAAAAGAAGTGGCAGCTTGTTTATCACACCATAGAGATCTATCACTATCGTTCTAAGTATTATCTAAAAGGGTACTAGTTAATAAGTACAGGGTGTCGTTTTAACATAAATGATTTGTTTAAAATGACACCCCCCTACTTTTTGACGATTAGCTTTACTGTAAAATTTCATTTTTGCGACTTTCTAGCCTATTAGCTAACTGGATAGGCAAAAACGTATCAATCTAATCCGACGCTACTTAAAAATCTACTGGGCTCTTTACACTCAAACCTGGTTTATTTAAAACATGGGTATAAATCATCGTCGTCTCGATATCAGTATGACCCAGTAATTCTTGCACGGTTCTAATATCGTAACCGGCTTCTAGCATATGTGTTGCAAAACTATGACGTAACACATGACTACTCACTTTTTTATGAATTTTTGAAGCAATAGCGGCACTTCTCACTGCTTTTTGCAAAGAAGTCGCATGAATATGATGTCTTCTATAGGCGCCAGATAAAGGATCTTCACTAATACGAGATGCAAAAAATACAAACTGCCAAAGAAATTCTTTATTTGCTGTTGGGTATTTCCTAGCCAGAGCTTCTGGTAAATAAACACTTCCTGCACCTTTAGCCAAATCTTGTTGATGAATTTCATGGGCTTTTTCGATCTGCAAAGATAACTCAGTACGATACTTTTCAGGTAAAGGAACCACTCTATCTTTTTCGCCCTTGCCCTCTCGAACTATTATTTGCGAATAATCGAAATCAATATCCTTAACCCGAAGTCGAACACATTCCATTAAGCGCATTCCCGTGCCATACATTAATCCCATCATTAAACCGTAGGACATTGATGAATGAGATAAAAGTCGTTTAACCTCTTCTTTAGATAACACCGTAGGTAGCCTTTTACCACGTTTGGCATGCCTAAATTTATACTCCTCAGGATTACGATCGAGAACCTCGCGCATTAAAAAAACGACAGAATTTAAGGCAATATTCTGCGTACTTTTTGAAACCTTACGATCAACAGCGAGAAAGCTCAAAAATGCCTCAACATCTTGGGGTTTGACCACATCAAAAACTTGGTCATTTAAAAACGCATCGAACTGACCAGCCCAATGCAGATAAGTCTTTTGGGTTCTTAGGGCGTAATTCATCGCTTGTAACTTGCGAGACATTTCATGTAGCCATTTATTATTTAAACCCGAGTGCTTATTTTTATGCGTTAGTTTAACCGGACCATCAAGACCACCCAGTACCTTCTCACGCCAAAAAGCCCAATCCACAAAACGTGAAGGTCGGCTATTAACAGCCTCAACCAATAGCAACTGTAAAGCCTCAATAACCTGTAACTTCTGCCAGTTCTCTAGATTTTTAGAGACAACTTTTTGAATGTAATCTTCAATCTCGCTTTGTTCAATAGTCTTCAAATTACGACTAGGAAAAGCCCTAATGAAATACTCAACATCACGCACATAATACGCATGCCTATTTTGGTAAATTCCTTTCTTATTCAGTAGGTTAATAAAAACCATCCAATTAGAAGATTTATATTTTTCAGAGTGTAAATCAATTTCCATAACGTTATAATATCTTACTCTATCGATTCCGTATAGTAAGATAGTTAAGCGATTCCGTATAAGCTTTTAGCGCTTTAAGAAAAGGTAAGTATATGACTTATAAATGTTAAAAGATTTCGGTATAGTAATGTATTATAATCATTCGGTATAATAAGCTGTTATACAAAATAGAGATTAAGTATGGATATTGAATTTGAAAGTTTTTGCCCTGAATCAAATACTGAAAAAGAGAGAATTTGGAAGGAA
>CALFUP010000198.1 GCA_937929875.1 uncultured Cocleimonas sp.
GAATTTTGATATCGTTAATGACTTGAAAAGCTTATTCGATGAGTTCTTTATTGACCTCACCAATATCGGTTCAGGTTCAAAAGAAGAATTAGATAAAACTCAGTTGATTGAACACTTCGAGAAATTCATCACTAGTGATGCGAATGAAAACGATAATCGTGTCCAATCTCAGCAACATTTAGCCGAAATGATTACTGTCTCAACCAACGCGCAATACAGCCAAGGTTTATAGACTCATGTCGGTTACAAATACAGCTAGATTACCGACTTTATATTCATTGCAACATTGTCCCTACGCAATGCGCGCAAGACTCGGGATTTTATTAGCTGAGCAACAAGTTATGTTGCGCCCTATTATAATGCAGAACAAACCGGAAGAAATGTTGACCGCCTCCCCCAAAGGCACCGTGCCAGTATTAGTGCTTGCAGATGGTACGGTAATTGATGAGAGCTTAGATATTATGCTATGGGCGCTAAAACGAAACGATCCACAAAATTTGTTATATGCCCAAGCAAACTCGGACAGAAATCCAACGCTAGAGGAAATGCTGAAAATCATTAACGAAAATGATCAAGAGTTTAAACCCAGTTTAGAAAACTACAAACGCGCCAAACGTTTCCATCATGATTCTGAAGAAGCAGATCGCCTAGCCTGCGAACCCTTTATTCAGCGATTAGAAAATCGTTTAAGCCAACATCAATTCTTTATGGGAGAAACACCCAGCTTGTTAGATTACGCACTACTATCATTTGTACGTCAATTTGCAAAAGTGAATAAACCCATCTTCCGCGATGGTCCTTATGCTAATCTACAACGCTGGTTAGACTTCCACTTACAAAGCCGAATATTTGCTAGAGCGATGGTGAAATATCCGTTGTGGATGGATAGCGGTGAAGAATCTTTATTTGGGAATAAATAAAAGTACACCCCCCCACTTTTTAATACATCCACCGCTAATAACTGCGTTGGTTGATCGCTTAAAAGAATGATTTTACATCAGATTTATAGATATTGATGCGCACTAAATGCACCTTGTACGCATAAACATCTATTTAAATTATTTAAGTACTACACGCTAATGGCTTACATTTGACGACAACACATAAATTGCTGGCATTACTTACCGTATTTATTTGGGGCAGTAATTTTGTTGTGATTAAAACCGGATTAGAACACTGGCCCCCTTTTCTTTTTACTGGACTACGTTTTCTATTCGCCGCAATTCCATTAATATTTTTTCTCCCTCGTCCTAATACAAGCTGGACTAAAATAATACTCTACGGACTTTTTATTGGTGTAGGTCAATTCGGTTTGCTCTTTTGGGCAATGGATAGCGACATATCACCAGGTTTGGCATCGCTGGTGGTGCAGATACAAGTATTCTTTACGATTATCGTGTCAATTTTCGTGTTTAGTGAAAAAGTAAAATTGTTTCAATACTGGGCATTATTGATCTCTTTTATTGGTATTTTTGTTATTGGGTATTATTCAGAAGCTGATGCCACAATATTAGGAATTACACTCGTGTTGTTAGCCGCCTTAGCGTGGGCATTGGGTAATATTGTTATCAAAAGTATTGGTAAGATCAATATCATTGGTTTTTTATCATGGTCTTCACTATTTGCCGTTCCACCCTTACTGCTGATATCTTATTTTAAAGAAACCCCTGAAGTCATGGTTGCAGCACTCAGCGCTGCACCATTATCTGCATGGTTTGCTGTCCTTTGGCAAACTATCGGTAATACCTTAATCGGTTATGGAATTTGGAATTATTTACTCAATCAGTACCCTGCCGCAATTGTTACACCATGGGCTTTGCTAGTGCCTGTTTTTGGCATGAGTGCTTCAAGCTTGATATTGGCTGAGTCTCTGCCTTTATGGAAGATTATAGCTGCCACCCTTGTACTTTCGGGATTGCTTATCAATTTATACTATTCCAAAAAGAACTTAATTAAGTCTTAAATTGACACCCCCCTACTTTTTGAAATATTTGTCATTAATTCTAATAGATACAATCAGCTTTAATTTTTTCTCATGACTGTTTTACTAATAAACCACCCACGCCTATACTGCCAAAACTTCTGAGCAATATGCCTCAGAAAAACACAAGAATTACACAAACACTAAGGAGAACAGAAATGGCAGTTTATACAATCACACGTTTTGCAGCATCAGATATGGACGAGGCAGGTAAAATCGCCGAAGGATTAAGAAGCGACCTTGAGGGCGTCGGTGCAGATTCAATTGATATGGTTTCATACGGTAATGGCAAAGGCGTTGTACTTGCGAGATACCCTGATCAAGCCACTATGGATGCCGCTGAAGATACTATTAAAATGGTATTTGGTAAAATGATTGATGCGGGTGTTGTTGATGGTGAAGCTATTCATCCGCACGCTGGTGTTGTGCTTAATTCATTTTAAACTCTGTTTTAAATGCTTAAAGGAAGTCCTGGTCAAGTCCAATTTGTTGTAATTAAGGATACGCTTGCTAAAAACTCCATTAACTTCCCCGAAGATCGCCGCAATAGAATGACTATTACATCTCACTTTGTGAAAGTTACAGACACTTTTTTCTGCCCTTAAATAATATCGACTTAATCAGACTTCCTTAAGGAATCTCTGAATGACCTATGTGAATTCTGGCAACGCCAAAAAGTCAGAATCGAGACGTAGTCATGCAAGAATGCTCATACCTTTCAAATGACTGCAACGAA
>CALFUP010000199.1 GCA_937929875.1 uncultured Cocleimonas sp.
AGAAGCAGCGCAAGGTGCTGATGTGATTAGTCCTCATACGGGATTAGGCGCGGTAGATGCAAACACAGGTGTATTTGCGAATGCAAACTTAGTCAATGCTACAGTGCTTAATGCTATGAATGATAACTCTGTTGTCATAAATTATGATCGTGGGGAAGTGATAGATGCTTCTGCACTAGATGCTGCTTTAAGCAGTGGCAAAGTGGCTTACGCCTGTATAGATGCAGATTTATTTAAGAACGATGCTGGTGAACTGTCAGGACCAATGGTTCCATATCTTCCAGTAGAGAAAAACCATCGCGGAAAAGTTACCTTATTACCACATGCGGCGGCAGATACTGAACACGTATCTCGTGTCGAGGGTGCTAAGCAAGCCGTTGATCAAATTATCGATGTTATCCAATACCAGCGCGTTACCAACCTAAAAGGAGATTTACCAGAAGGGTATCAGTCAGCCGGTGCTAAAACAGTCAACGGTGTAGGTAAAGTAACAGGCCAAGATATTGCAAAAGCAGCTACTGATGCTGAAACCATTGCTGAATTACGCGCAAGCGCTGAAAAGATGGCTGCATTCTGGGGAGCTGTCGAAGCGACTGATAATCCTGAACTTCGAGAAGCATTGATCAAAAACCATGGTTCTGAATTAGTACAAAGCAGCAATAACTATGAAAAGCTGATGGCTGCTAATGGTATTAAAGGTCCCTATGGTGGTTAATCTTGAGTAATAACCGTTTGAGAATTATTCACAACTCCTGAATGGTTTTTTATAATGAACGACAAAAAACGCACTATTTAATAGTGCGTTTTTTGTTATAGAGCTTTTACTTACAACAGGTTTAACATTTAATATATTTTATAGAAAAGCCTTAAAAATAGGGAGGTGTCCTATATTAGTTTAGCTTAGACTAATTTTTTTTCGTTTTAAGTATCACTTCTATTTCCTCTTGCAGTCGATCAACCAATCTAACTTTTGAGCAATCCTTTCTGGTTAATAACCCTAAAACTCTGGGGATAGAGCTTGAACCTAACGGAATTTTTCTTAGCTCTGCAAAGATAGGACCAGGCATACAGAGATTAGGCACAATGGCTACTCCTAGGTTATGAGTAACCATACTGGTTAACGTCTCTATTGAATCTGTGACCATGGTTTCTCTTACATCAATATTATTTTGTGATAACCATTGTTCGGCGACCATGCCAGCCGCAGCATGGCGATTATGTCGAATATAAGGCAAGTCTCGTAATAGCTGAATGGGATCATTTCCAATAACGCTTGAAGATGTGACCAGGACTAACTCTTCTTCAGCGATCTGTCGCCAGTGTAAATTTTTATCAATACTTGATGGCTTACTTAAGATGGCGGCATCTATTGCTCCTCGCGATACTTGTTCAAAGAGATCTCCACTTAAACCTGGTACAACTCTTATGTATAAGTCTGGATAGTTTTTCATAAGACGTTTGATTGATCTTGGAATCAGTTCACGTATGGTCGTTGGTACAGCACCTAAGGTTAACTCACCAATATATTGTGCATCTCCAGTCAGATCATCAAAAAGCGTTACATAGTCGTGAATCAAAACCTGTGCTTTAGGAACTAAGGCCTGACCTAGCTGATTTAAACGAGGGCTTTTTTCACTTCTGTCAAACAGTGTTACATCAAAAGCTTCCTCCAGCCTTTTCATTTGTTGCCCTACAGCGGCATGTGTAATGCAAATGTGATCTGCAGCTGCACTAAAACTTCCATGCTCTGAAATAGCGGTCAGTGTTTTTAATAATTGAATCGACATTGCTTATCCTCGATTTTATTTTTGTTGAAAACTTTACGGTGTTCCAGTCCGCTTGACGAACTTAAATATGTTAAATAATATTTAACATATCGTAAAATATTATGAAATTGAATTAAAATTACATTTATTTAATTATGATTACTTACTCAGAATAAAAAGGAGTCATGATGTCTATAGACAAAAAAATTGTAGATGATTTTGTTAAAAATAAAATCGAATTGGTAACCACTGTTCCCTGCAAACAATTGGCAGGTGTTATTGAAGAGATAGATGCTTGTAAGGATATCTATCATATTCCATCAAACAAAGAAGACGAAGGAATGGGGATTTGTGCAGGAGCATTTATGGGTGGGAAACGCTCTGCGATTATCATGCAAAATACTGCGATTGGCGTAACCATCAATACATTGGCAACGTTAACGCAATACTACCGTATGCCTCTACCGATGCTGATTAGTTATCGTGGTGAATTGGGCGAACCTGTGGCTTGTCAGGTCGAAATGGCAGTGCATACAAAAGCCTTACTGATGCAAATGAATATTCCTACTTATCACTTTCATCAGCAGAGTGATGTAGAGGAATTAAATAAAATTCTTGAATATTCATTCATGAGTAACAAGCCCGTTGCGATATTAACGGACGCAAGTTTTTGGGGAGGATACTAATCATGATTCGATCAGAAATTATTAAAAACTTAATCCCAGTGATATCAGATCATTTTGTTATTTGTAATATCGGCTTACCTAGCCAAGAAATGCATATGATGGATGATCAAGCGACTAACTTTTACATGTTAGGAACAATGGGCTTATCTTCATCAATTGGACTTGGTGTAGCATTAGCGCAAAAGCAAACGGTAATCTCAATTGATGGTGATGGATCAGTACTCACTAATTTGGGTACCTTGCCAACAATAGCGAATAATGTCGCTGATAACTTTATATTGTTGATCATCGATAACGGTAGTTACGGTTCGACGGGTGATCAACCCACTTACGCAGGTAAAAAGACTTCTTTGACAGCGGTTGCTTCAGCGTGTGGTTGTGAAAACGTCATAGAATGCCAAGCAGAAGATGCTGTTGAAGTCATGAAAAATGCTATTGATAGTAAAAAGATGACAGTGATCGTATGTAAATGTGAATCAGGTAATATTCCTGTTCCCGTTATCACTATGGACCCTGTTGTCATAAAACATCGTTTTATGACTGAATTAGCAAAAAGAAATGCCTAGTTAATCGAGACTGATTAATAGAAATTAAAAGCTCGTCGTGAATTAAGTTATTACGACGAGCTTTTTGGTATGTATAAATTTAATTAGAACGACTACTTATTTTCCTGAGTGCTAAAACAATGAGCATCGTTAATGTATAAATAATGAATAGAGCTTTAGGTAAAAGCACTTAAAGCTCTATGACGAACAAATCGTTTAAATATTTTCTAAAGCCTGGCTTACATCAGCAATAATATCGTCGATACTTTCGATACCTACCGATATTCTCACTAGATCTCTGCTTACACCTGCTTTTTCTAATTCCTCATCGTTTAATTGACGATGAGTTGTACTTGCAGGATGGCATGCGAGTGATTTTGCGTCTCCAATATTAACCAAACGTAAGATCATTTGCAGAGCATCTATGAATTTACCACCTGCTTCTGCGCCACCTTCAATACCAAAACTAAGAATACCTGAAGCCTTACCACCCGTGATTTTTTTACAGGTTTCAGCATGTGGGCTATCAGCTAAGGTAGCGTAATTAACCCACTTAACCTTCTTGTGATTATTTAGGTATTCGGCAAGTTTTTCAGCATTTTCACAGTGTCTTTCCATGCGAAGCCCCAGTGTTTCTAATCCTTGTAAAATCAAGAAAGCACTGTGAGGCGCTAAAGCAGCCCCCGTATTTCGCAAAGGTGCTACGCGACAACGGCCGATATATGCCGCAGGGCCTAATGCTTCGGTGTACACAACACCATGATAAGAAGGATCTGGCTCATTCAACATAGGGAAACGGGCTTTGTTCGCTACCCAATCGAATTTACCCGAATCGACGATCATGCCGCCAATAGAGTTACCGTGTCCGCCGATATATTTAGTGAGTGAATGGATAACAATATCCGCACCAAAATCAAAAGGTCTACATAAAAACGGAGTTGCGACTGTGTTATCAACAATCAATGGTACGCCATGTTTATGAGCTATTTCTGCTAGCTTCGCAATATCAACAATGTTACAGCAGGGTTACCAATTGACTCACAAAAAACTGCTTTGGTGTTTTCATCTATTGCTTCTTCAAAGCCTTGAAAATCATCATGTTTAATCAAGCGTGCTTCAATACCTTGTCGAGGTAATGCATGAGCAAAAAGATTATACGAACCGCCATATAATTGACTGGTACTCACAATATTTGAACCAACATCACAAATACATTGGATCGCATAGGTAATCGCCGCCATGCCAGAGGCAACAGCAAGTCCGGCTATGCCGCCTTCCATTTCTGCGACTCGTTGTTCGAGTACATCAGAAGTTGGGTTCATGATTCGAGTGTAAATATTTCCAGGTACTTTCAAATCGAATAGATCTGCACCATGTTGGGTATCATCAAAAGTAAAAGATGTGGTTTGATAGATGGGAACGGCAGCTGCCTTTGTCGTCTCTTCTGAGGTATACCCATGATGTAATGCAATCGATTCTAAATTCATATTTCTCTCCATGTCATATGTTGTTTTAATTAAGGTATTAATTATATTGTACGATATTTTTATTGTACGATAATGATTCAACTATTTTAAGTAACTGAAATCGAATAGTAAAAGTAGATAAAATTAATATTCAGAGTTATAAATATCTATCATGACCGATATGTTATAACTCTTAAGCTTCTAGTGAAGGGACAATAGAAGTATCAGACTAGCCAAGTAGTGAAAATTTACTTAGAAAAGTAGGGGGGTGTCATTATTGTTCGTTAAAAGTTAAATTAATCAGTAACCTGCAACGAAGTCACCGCAATTGTTTTAATAATATCTTCAACATCCGCACCACGTGATAAGTCATTCACAGGTTTAGCTAAGCCTTGCAAAATAGGCCCGATTGCATCCGCACCACCGATTCTTTCAGCTATTTTATATCCGATGTTTCCTGCTTCAAGTGATGGGAAAACAAAGACGTTAGCAGGCGCTTGAAAGCTATTGCCCTTCCATTTTGTGTTTAAAACATCATTAGAAAATGCTGCGTCGAATTGCACATCACCAATCACATTTAATTCTGGGTGTTCTTTATTAAGTATTTCTACAGCATTGCGTACTTTATCAACCTCAGCGTGTTTTGCGCTGGCATTGGTAGAGAATGACAACATCGCTACTTTTGGTTCTATGCCTAAAAGAGACTGGGCATTTTGTGAGCTTTGTGCCGCTATATCCGCAAGTATTTCAGCATCAGGATCAATATTGATTGCACAATCGGCAAATACAATTGGGCTAGGGACATCTACTTTATCACTGAGCATGATAAAGAAACTAGAGAGCCTGGTAGCCTTAGATTTAGTGCCTAGAACGTGTAAGGCAGCGCGAATCACATTACCTGTTGAATTGATTACTCCAGCGACACAGGCATCTGCGTCACCTGCATGAACCATTAAATCACCATAATAAAGCGGTTCTTTGCTGAGCTCTTCGGCTTGCTCTTCAGTGATTCCTTTATGCTTACGAAGTTGGAATAACGTGCTGGCGTATTCTTTAGCCTTTAAGTTCAAGTTATCATTAGGGTCAACGATTTGAATATTACCTAGGTTAAGACCTAATTCAGATAGCTTCGCATTTACCATTGTCGGATTACCTAATAAAGTAATCGTCGCGATATTGTTTTGATCAACCTCAACGGCAGCTTTTAGAATGCGTTCATCGCTACTTTCAGGAAGAACAATATGGCGTTTAACTTGTTGAGCAAGCTTGATGAAATCTGGTGTCATAGTCGAATACTGCCTTTTGCACGAAAATTATGCGCTTAATTTAAGACGTTGTATTTTACCAGAAGGCCCTTTAGGTAGCTCAGCTAAAATTAAAATTTCTTTGGGGGCTTTGTACTTACCTAGTTTCTCAACACACATTTCCATAAGTTCATCACAGCTTACTTCCATGCCAGGACAAAGGGCCACAGATGCCATGACTTCTTGGCCGTAATGTTCGTCATCAATGCCAAAAGCAGCGGCTTCTAATACCGCAGGATGTCCATATAGTATGTCATCAATTTCACGTGGTGCGATATTTTCACCGCCTTTAATAATTAATTCTTTCAATCGGCCAGTAATAAAGAAAAAGCCATCATCATCTTCGTAAGCTAAATCACCGGTATGCAACCAACCATCTGCGTTAAATGTAGCAGCGGTCACTTCAGGGTTTTTATAATAACCTTGCATGACGTTATCACCACGAATCATTAGCTCACCGATGTTATTTTTAGCTGCATCAGTGCCATCATCATTGATGATTTTTGCTTCGTTACCATAGGCTTTTCCCGGAGAACCATATTTTGATTCTGCTGGCGGCATGGGATTAGATAAAATTTGTGCCGCTGTTTCAGTTAGTCCCATTGTTTCGACGATATGAATACCAAAGCGTTGCTCAAAAGCTTTATGCTTTGCTGGTGAAAGGGCAGCTGAAGCAGAGCGCCCAAAGCGAACTTGTGATTTAATTTTAGCCATCATACCGTCCGAAACACCCTCTGCATTATTCTCGATTAGATACGAGATGATGGTTGGGACAATACTGAACCAAGTACAGTCAAACTCAGCCATATCATGCCAGAATTTGCTGGCACTGAATTTTGGTGCTACTACTAGTTTACCACCACTGTAAAGTGCACCCATGACGGATACCATCTGGGCGTTTATATGATAAAGAGGTAAAACACACATGCCAGCGTCGGTTTCACTGAGATCATGAGCAATGGCCGTATTTCGTCCACCTGCAATAACGTTTCTATGAGATAACAATACTCCCTTCGGCTTACCTGTAGTACCTGAGGTATACATCAAAATAGCAATATCATCCGTACTTGGAGCTGAGGTCTCTGATGGAGTTGAAATAGCTGATAAACCGCTCTTTATACCTAAGTTCTCATCAGTTTCTATAATACGCGTAGAGTTGGGGAGTTCTTTAAATACAGATGCAAACTTATCTTGGTACTTGGAACTTGCAAAAATTAGTTTGGCGTTAGAATGTTCTGTTACATACGAAAGTGCATCAGATCCACTTAAGGCATTAAGTGCCAAAATAACGCGATTGCTATACATAACACCCAGTAATAACAGCGTAGTCCAATAACCATTATCTAGAATAAAAGAAACCGTTTCACCCTGGTTAATATTTTCCTCGTCTAATAAAGCATTGATTTGTTGTGAGTAACTTTGTAATTCTGACCATGTACATTGTTTATTACCACTCTCAGTAGCAAGGAGAAATAGTCGATCAGGATGAGTTTTTGCTCCGTGATCAATAATCTCTCTAACGCTTTTCATATCACTTGTAATAACACTTGTCATACCTTTTGGCTTAGTACTTTGCATGGTCTCTCTCTTAAACTTTTATCTTATTGTGTATTTTATTCATCAACAGCGTTGATATTATGAGATTTCCAGTAATCACCAAATATAGAGTCTAAAGTAGGTTTATTCATGGGAATCGTGCGAGAGATTCGTGTGGTATTCATATAATTTTTATAATTCATATTATCTGACATATTATTATTACCCCATGTTCCACAACCCATAGACAATGAGAACGGCAGACCATTATCAAAACTGCCACCAGTGGCAAAACAATGAGCTTGGTTAACAATAACGCGACAAGCTGGAAGGTTTAAACCCAGCTCTAAGGGACGTTCATCGTTGTTGGTGTGAATACTTACAGAATGACCACGGCCCATGTATGCCATGATGTCATCCGTTATTTTTGCGGCATCTGTAAAGTCTTTTGCTCGATAAAGCGCTAAGACAGGTGAGAGCTTTTCACCGGTTAAGGGGTGGCCTGTTCCTATGCCTGTATTTTCCATTACTAGTACTTTGGCGGTGTCTACATTAAGTGTATCAAGTTCACAGATCTCAGCCATTTCATGTGCTTTTTTGGCAATTAAAGTTGAGCTTAAACGGCCTTCAGGAAATAAATTGGTGATGACTTTGTCACGATTTTCTCCTTCGACTAGAACCGCATGATTATCTGCAAGTGCTTTGATCATATTATCGAATGCTGCATCGACAACGACTAAGTGATTCTCAGATGAACAACTAGTGGCGTTATCAAAAGATTTTGAAGCGACTATTTTTGCCGCAGCTGCGTTCAAATCTGCTGTCTCATCAACAATTGAAACGACATTACCTGCACCAACACCAACTGCTGGACTTCCGCACGCATAAGCATCACGAATATTGTTTTGTGAACCCGTGGCTACAACCAAATCAACTTCACGCATCAATTGCTGTGTATCTGCTTTATTGATGGGGAAGGGCAGGTGTTGTACCAAATCCTTTGGTGCACCGATTCGTTCTAATTCTGCATGCATAAATTCTACTAAACGAGCACAACTTCCGGCTCCTTTAGGTGAGGGCGCAATGATCATTGAATTGCGACATTTTATGGCATTAATAGTTTTGTTAGCGGGAGTTGCCGCTGGGTTAGTTGAAGGTACAATTGCACCAACCACACCTGCAGGACGTGCAATTTCGATAATTCCCTTTTCAGGATATTCCGCTACGACACCAACGGTTTTGGCCCCATCTAAATCACGTAATAAACCTAAGGTTTTACGATGGTTTTTAATAATTTTATCTTCTACATTACCTAAGCCAGTATCCGCCACTGACATTTTAGCCAGTTCTTCATTGTGTTCTGGGTTAATGATACTCCAACCAAGGGCGGTAACTATTTCGTCTACTTGCTCTTGAGTGTAGTCATTAATAATAGCCTGTGCTTTACGGGCACGAGCTACAAGCTCGCTGACTGCTGCTGAAGTCGCTGCTGGTTCATTTTTAGTCATAATAGTGTGTTTTATAGTGTGTAGTTATCGAGTAAGAATTCAATGCACGAGTTACACGAATTCTGATCATGCCTAATAATTTTTAAATATATTTTTTTAAAATTTTTAAACCACTATTAATACTGGCGACAAAGTTAAAAAAGCCGCCAGTATTAACATTTACTTATTTTATTTTTTAAGGCCAGCTAGTAATACAGTTAAAGCGGCTTGACGCTCTTTCCACATTGCTACTACTTCATCACGGCTCATAATTTTAACCGGAGAGTTAGTTTGCTTCATTTTACCTAGTGTCTTTTTGTCTTTGAACATTGTAGGAACTGTCCCTGCTAGATGATCAATAACTGCCTGAGGTGTACCTTTAGGAACCATAAGACCACGGAAGTTCACACTAGAGTTATCCACATCAACACCAGACTCTTTTAGCGTAGGAACATCAGGCAGGAATGAATGACGCTCTAGATCTGCGACTGCAAGAATTTTGATATCGTTTTTAGCACGTGCCGCATCAGATAGATTGTTAAAACCAGCCATTACTTGACCACCTTTAACTAACTTCATCGCGCCAACACCACCTTTACCGGGTACATACTTAAGATCGGTTCCAGATGCTTTAGCAAACTGCAGATGAGCAATGTGGTGCCCAACAAATTTACCCGCACCACTTACAGTTACTTTTCCTGGGTTTGCTTTAGCAAAATCAACTAAATCTTTAACGCTGTTAAATTGACTATCTTTTCCAACGATTAATACGGCTGGATCAGCGCCCCAGTTACCTACAGGCTCTAAGTTTTCTATGTTGTATTTAGTATCAAAAACGATAGATTGTGCAATGAAATGTGGCACGTTGTAGGCAGCCATCATGTAGCCATCTTTAGGTGCTTTTGAAGCAAACCAATTCCAGCCTTTACGACCACCCGCCCCTGGTTTGTTGGTAACATAGATTGGTTGACCGACAGAAAGTGGTTTGTCGTCTTTCATCTTAGCTGACGCTAAAGTTGCAATACGTGCCTGGAAGTCAGTTGCTCCACCAGGATTATAAGCTACCATTACACCGATTGGTCGTTCTGGGTAAGCTTCTGCGTAAGCAGAAAGTGTAGATGCACCTAATGTTAGTAGTGCGGCACTTGCAACAATTTTCATTTTCTTAGTAAGATGGTTCATGGATTTCCTCCTTAAGGATATATTTGAAAAGCACTTAACGCGATTCCGATTCTTTTGATACTCGGTATAAACTATAGTTCAAATCAAGAATCCTGTCGGTGTACGAACGTGCAATAGGTTCCAGAATAGTAAAAATAGCACTATCATGAAAAGGGTAGCGACCCCAAGTTTAAACATTCCTCGCTTAGGGTCTAAAAAATGGCGTCTTCCGTAGAGTGCTACAATTGCAAAAAAAGCCACGAATGATGAAACGTAAAAACCGACAACTTCTAAACAAATTAGATAAATAATACCAATAACCAAACTTGGCCATAAGGTCTTCCAATTAATAAGCGAAGTAGTCATAACAACTTCAGTGTCACGGTTCAAGAGTACTCTTAATAATAACGAAGCCGCTAAAATTGAGATGATAACTGCTGCAATTCTCGGGAATAAATAAACCTCTGCATCAGTACCAATGAATGAAGTTGACATGGTAAATATGGCTATAATTACTGCAATGACCGCCGTAATATTTTCTTTAACTTTAAAGAATGTCATTACGCAGCTCCTTTCATTTCTAGACTTTTCTTGCGCATTTTTGATTCCGAATAAGCACTGTACGCGATTGATAAAACAACTAATGCAATCATGATCATGTTCAAAGGTCCGGAAGTGAAGTAAGGGATGATTCCATCACCTGCTTCACCAATTAACTTACCTTGTAAGAAGTTATCTTCAGCAATCGGACCAAGTATTATGCCAAGTACAACAGGAGCAGGGCTGAAACCAAGTTTACTACCGAGATACATCATTACTCCTAGTCCCGCCATGATGAGTACATCTGAATAACTAGTTTGAATACTGTAGGTGCCAAATACTGCAAGAATAAAAATAGTCGCTGCCATAAAATGGCTAGGAACTTTCATGATCCATCCACAATGCTGACTTAAGAAGAGTCCTATAATTAACATGAACACTTGAGCAACTAATAAGGAATTAATGAATGTCCATGTGACTTCAGCATGTTCTGTAAATAAACTTGGGCCAGGGAATAGGCCATGAATTAATAATCCTCCTAACAATACTGCTGCGGTTGGACTGCCAGGAATACTTAAGGTCAATAAAGGAACTAATGAAGGACCAACCATCGCATTGTTTGCTGATTCAGCTGCAATAACGCCATCTGGTTCACCTTTGCCAAACTTGCTTGGGTCTTTACTCATTTTCTTTGCTTGGTCGTACGCTACCAAACCTGCTATCTGGCCACCAGCACCGGGTATAACACCCACTATAACGCCGATAATCGAACCGATTGAAAGTGCTTTTATACGTGTAAGATTGTACAAAACGGACGTCATGACACTGTATTCGCCTAATTCAAATACTTCTTCGTCTTTTGCGTCTTTAGATTTTTCGAGAAGTGTGAGTACTTGAGGGATAGCAAATAATCCAATCAATGCTGCAACGATATGGATTCCGCTTTCAAGGTGCTCACTATAAACAAAACGATCTTCACCCAACATCGGGTTGGCACCGATAGTAGATAAAGATATTCCGATAATACCTGAGAGTAAACCTGTGATCACTGACTTACTTCCGATGGTTCCAATAATAGTGATTCCTAAAATAGCGATCCAGAATAATTCAGTAGGTCCGAATTTAAGTGCAAATTCGGCCAAAGGAGGTGTGAAGAAAATTAAAACTAAAATACCAATTACTCCCCCTACGAAAGAACTGGTGAAACAATAGAATAGTGCTTCAGCAGCCCTACCTTTGGCAGCTAATTGATGTCCATCTAGTGCCGTAGCGATATTCGCAGGTGCGCCTGGCACGTTTACTAAAATAGCACTGATCGCACCGCCTGCTACTGTTGCGGTATACATGGCACCAAGCAGAATCAAACCTGCGGCGGGTTCCATGTGAAAAGTGAAGGGAATCATCAAGGCAACAGCCATTGTCGGGCTTAAGCCAGGTAAAGCACCTAAAATTAGTCCTGCCAGGGTGCCACCAATTAAAAGTGACATATGGTAAACAGTGAAAACATTACCGAAGTAATTTAAAAATTCCAATTCTTCTTCTCCTTTTTGATTCTTAAGGCGAGGATGTTTTTATTATTCTGTTTTTTCTTATTTTAGTCGCTGCTATGTATATGTAGCTGGAAATATTATTGTGTGTGCTTTATAGTTAATTCATATACATAAGATGCTTAACTCATATATATGAGTTAATCTCATTAAGATAGACCTAGTTTTCAGGCATGTCAAACCTAAATCACGAGAAATTATTTATTTAATATGATGGACTCAATTTTATCTTCCAATATTAGTACTCAAAAAGGTGATAGTGAGCAGGCTCAGCCGCTCTATCAAAAAGTAGAAGAATATATTAAAAATCAGATAAATAGCGGTGAAATGACACCGGGTGATCTAATCTTGTCAGAGCCACGATTATCGAAAGAATTAGAAGTTAGTATAGGTACTGTAAAAAAAGCCTTAGACAACCTAGTATGGCAAGGATTGCTTTATCGTCATCAAGGTAAAGGGACCTTTGTTTCTCGAATAGACTTCAATAATAGTTTATTTCGTTTTTTCTCTTACGCCGATGAAAAAGGTAAAGAAGTTCGAATCCGAAAATTCACAACTGAACGTTGGTTAGGTAAAGGCCCAAGTAGTATTTGTGAGCTTTTGGAGGTAGACGAAGACACAGAATTAGTTTTCTTAGAACGTATTGGTCATATTAATCACCAACCCACGTTTATTGAAAATTCTTGGTGGGTGGCGTCTATGGTGCCGGATCTAGAAAAAGAAGAAACTCATATCCCTGATCTGTTCTATGCATTAATCGTTGATCAATATCAAATTCCAATTATTCGAGCTGAAGAAACATTAACAGCAGAAGCTTGTGATGATAGCACCGCTGAAAAGTTGAATGTGAAGAAGGACTCACCGATTGTTGTGTTGAATCGTTCTACTTTTACAATTGCAGATAAAATTGTAGAGATAAGAACCACTAAAGGTCGAGCAGACCAGTTTAGTTATAAGCGAGAAATACGCTAAAAGAATCTATCTCTACTTTATTTACATCCTAATACATTCTAAGAAGAAACCTACCTAATCTTCAAAAGGCTTTAACACAAAGTAAAAAGTGGGGGGGTGTCATTAGTTAATTAAAAAATCTCATAAAAGACAAATAAATAATTTATTTGATAAAGTAACCCTGTGTTATAAGGCATTCGGATAAATAACTTCAATCCATTTATCACTGCTAAACATCCCGTCAGACCATTCTTTATCAATGGTTTGCAATGGTTTTTTTGATATCACTTGAGATTTTGACAAGCCTTTAGCTTTTAGTTGGCTCAAGCTCATATAAGCGGCTTCTAGCATTTGTTTATATGCTTCTAAATCTGCCTTAGAAGCTAATGGACCATGTCCTGGAATAATCTTAGTTTCATCATTAGAAAGAGCCAAAATAGCCGTAACTGCAGAAATGACACCTTTGACAGATCCACCATGACTAGAATCGATAAAAGGGTAGAACCCATTAAAAAAGATATCACCTGCGTGGATTACATTGGCATTTTTAAAATGTATAAAGCTATCGCCATCAGTATGGGCATTGGGCACGTGAATAGCGGCAACATCATCCCCATTGATATGGAAATGCATTTTGCTATCAAATGTCAATATAGGTAAAGCTTCGGCTGGTGCTGGAGGAGACACCATGCCAAATTCTTTGATCTCAGATCCCGCAAGCAAGCGCTTACGGACATTGTCATGAGAGACAATCATTGCACCTTTCTTACCAAAGTTTTCGTTACCTCCTGAATGATCTCCATGAAAGTGAGTATTCAATAGAAATGTTGGTGCATTGCCCCCAACTTTCTTGATTTCATTCATGAGTTTTTCACTGAGCGGTGCAAATTGATCATCGATGATAAAAGTTCCATCTTTACCAACGAATACGCCAACATTTCCACCTTTACCTACCAGCATATGGATATTACTAGTGACTTCTGTAGATGTTATTTTCACATCATCAAATGCTGAAATAGAATTATTTGAGAAAAGTAAGGCGATTGTCATTACAAAAAATGATTTCTTAAACATGGTGTCCTTTAAATATTAGGAGCTGGATCATTCCAACAATTGCTTTAAAAATATTAGTTTATGGTTATCTAAAAAAGTAAATCTTTGATTGATAATAATTGGGTGAGTATATGCACAATGAAAACTAAATAGAGAACTAAGTAGAAAGTTATTAGACAGTAAACCCTGTAATTCGACGTAATTCATCGATTAGTTCTTGTCCAGCTTCTGAGCCAAGGCTGTCTTCTGTCAGTGTATTCAGGCGTGTAACACCATCGACGCTGCCTCGCTCTGAAATGTATTTGAGAATATCCAATGTGTTTATTTTAGCTAAAAGATCTTCACCGCTCCAATAAGCAAGCAACGCAATTAAACCATGCGCTCCCCAGTTAGATACATCGGCTACTAATAACTCATCACAACTGGTGACTGCAGGCGTTATGGGTAACTCAGATAACGTTTCTAAAACTTTTCCCATGCCAATTTCATTGCCGCCATCACCAATGGCTATGGTGGGACAATCGGCTTCAATCAAAAAATAATCGAAACAGGCACAGCGTGCACTGATATCTTCACCGCGCATATTGGCGTAAAAACCGCCTGCTGATAAACCCGGACGCTCGATGGATAATACAACGTCTGGTTTTAGTTTAGCCAAGCCATCAATAGCTTCTTGCTTACCTTTTGTTAAATCTCCGACGCTAATTTTATAAGTCTGGTAGTCATCACCAATCACACTTTGGAGTGGGTCGCCACAAACGATTATTGGGTTAGCACCTAGATACTGTAAAGTGTCATAAAGAGCAATTGCGCCAACAGGGCCGTCTGTTTCAAAGGTAGAATCTACGGGAAAGCCTGTGCCAATAAGCACAGTACCTTTACAGTCATATAAGGTTTTTGCGGCGCGTTGGTAATAACCTGGTACTAAGGCTTGTTGCAGTAGTTTCATCCCGCGGACATCGCGTGTAACCATCAAATCTTCAATCTGTTGTGTTATTTTTTGTTGAGATTCGGAGGTATTTTGAGACTCGTTCATGGTTAATCCAGTGTGTTAGTAATCGACAATAGTTGCTTATTTATTTATTTAAAAACTTAATTAATTGATTATTTGATACTCAATATTTGTGTCTTTTGATAACGGTAATGAGCCAAATGAAGTTGACGTTGGGCTTCATCAATCGTTATAGCTTCAAAATATATATTAGCGCCTGGTAAGCGTTGCGTCAGTTTTGGGATATCCAGTGAAAAAACCGAACCAATCTTTGGATAACCACCGATAGTTTGTCGATCATTGAGTAAAACGATGGGTTGTCCATCTGCAGGGACTTGAATGGCACCGTAACAAATACCTTCAGATAACATGCCACCTGATTTTGTGTGGAGTTCTGACTTTATTTCAGGACCTGTTAAACGGAATCCCATACGATCGCATTTGTCACTAATTACAAAGTTACTGTTTAAAAACCGTGCTTTATCGACATGACTGAAGGTATTTTGTTGATAGCCTAAAACGACGCGTAATGTGATGTCACCAGAATAATTAGGTTGGTCAGAAACACTCACTTTATATTGTGCAGTGTTTTGATTTGTATTAACTAGACAAGGCAGGGCATCACCCGCTTTTAAGGCGCTACCGTTTAAGCCACCCAATTTTTCACGCACGACAGTGGCGCAGCTGCCAAACATAGCTTCTACCTGAAAACCGCCTTTAACCGCCAAATAATGACGAGTCGCATTTTTAGCAAAACCAAAGGCAATTTTGTCACCGACTTTTACCGAATGAGTTTGCCAGCTAGCAACTGGTTTTTGATTGATAGTAAACTCTGCATCCCCACCCGTAATCGCGATTTGAGTGTTTATTTGCGACTCTAATGCCAAGCCTCCAATACTCGCTTCGATCACACAGGCATTCGGGTCATTATCTAATAGACGATTTGCCCAATCGAATGATAATTTATCCAGCGGCCCGCCATTGGTTAAACCGATATTGTGTTTACCAAAACGTCCAGCATCTTGTAAAAGCGTTAATATACCAGGCTGGATAACGGTAAAACCAGAAGTCACTGAGTTTACTTTTGTATGTTCGTTGTTTGATGATGTACTCATTGATAGTCTCCAATCACACCACCCAAGGCATCAAATTCATCTTTACTGATGGATTTAAAACGCACCTCATCACCCACAGTAACCGGCATGTGCGGGGTCGAACCAGGATCAAACATACGAGTAGGGCATAAGCCTATTAGATTCCAACCACCCGGAGAAACATCGGGATAAATTGCAGTTTGGCGATCGGCAATACCGACAGCGCCACGAGGGACTTTAAGGCGTGGAGTGCTTAGGCGAGGGCTTGCTATACGTTCATCTACCTGCCCTAAAAAGGCAAAACCCGGGGCAAAACCAATGGCATAGACACGGTAGCTAAGGCTTTGATGAATTTCAATAATCTCATCGATTGATAGCCCAGAATTCTGACTGATTAGGTTAAGTTCAGGTCCTGATTCTTCACTGTAATAAACGGGTAATTCAACTATCGGCTGAGTTGATGAAGCAGTATTTTCACTAGCTACAGCATTATCATTATTCAAACATTCGTGAATAATTTTTCTAACCTTAAACTGGTCAATCGCCAACGGATCAAAAATTAATAATAGCGATGCATAGGATGTCACTTGGTCGATTATTAAATCGCCCAGTGCTGCCGTTAATGTTTTAGAGGCTTGTTGAACCTGAGCCGAAATTTCAGGCGCAGTTGTCTCACCAAAATAGATAATTAATGAGTTCTCACCGGCAACTTCTATTCTCATGCGTCGATTAATGCTCTTATATCAGCGATTGCTTTTACACCAGCCTCATTATCACCATGCACACAAAGTGTGTCTGCGAGCAACGGTAGGGTATTGCCAGACACGGTGGTTACTGTTTTTGAATCAATGAGTTGTTGCACTTGAGCCATCATTTTTTCACGGGTATGTACTGCGCCTTTTTTAGTGCGTGACAATAACTTGCCGTCATCATCGTAGCAACGGTCAGCAAATGCCTCAAAATGTAAAGATAGACCTAATTTTTCAGCCTCTTCTTTATGTAAGGCATTTTCTGGTACGGCTTGTAACATCAGTGCGGGTTTTGAATGGTGTTCAGCAACTGCTTGCATTACTGCAGCACGTACAGTGTCTTTTGCCATCATGTCATTGTACAAAGCCCCGTGAGGTTTAACGTAATCTAAGGACAACCCCATACTTTTTGCCATTCCTTCGATTGCCCCGATTTGATATTGCACATAAGCCACAATCTCCTCATGGCTACAATTCATCGAGCGTCGTCCAAAACCTTGTAAATCAGGATAAGCAGGATGCGCACCAACACTTACGCCATTCGCTTTAGCCAAGGTTAGCGTTTTGCGCATGATAATGGCGTCGCCCGCATGAAAACCACAGGCGATATTTGCTTGGTGGATATGGGGCATGGCTAATTCATCCAAGCCCATTTTCCATGAACCAAAACTTTCGCCGAGATCGCAATTAAGGGTTAATGACATGGTTGATTCCTCTACTTTTTATCTGTCGTTTCATATTTATAAGCGAATGCAAAATTACATAATCGAAAGCGTACTGTTACGGATATCAGTCACTAACATGCAACCAGGGCTATGAGTAATACAAAAAGGCGGTTTCGCTTGTTCCAAAGCTACTTGCGGAGTGACTCCACAAGCCCAAAATAAAGGGAGTTCGTTGTCTTTAATAGAGACAGCATCACCAAATTCAGGGGTATTAATATCTTTAATTCCAATTAATGCAGGATCACCCAAATGAACGGGCGCACCATGTACTGAAGGAAAGCGGGTGCAAATTTGTATGGCGCGAATAGCATCAGCAGGTAAAAACGGTCGCATACTCACGACCATGGTGCCACTGAATCTGCCCGCTGGACTACATTCAATATTGGTTCGATACATTGGGACATTGACATTTTCAGTGACATTACGCACTTCTAAACCACTTTGAATCAGTGGTTCTTCAAATGAGAATGAGCAACCCAGCATGAAAGTCACTAAATCATCACGCCAATAGTCAGTAATATCATTCACTTCATTGGTCACTTCACCATGTTCAAATATTTTATAACTAGGGATATCACTTCTAATATCCAAATCAGCCGCTAATTCAGGAATCTCCCAACTACCAGCATCTGAGATACCTAATACTGGACAAGGTTTTGGATTCTTTTGACAAAATTGTAAAAAATCAGCCGCCCAATCTTTGGGTAAAATCACCATATTGGTTTGTACAAACCCAGGACAGAATCCAGAAGTATTACCAGTATGTTCACCGCTACGGATACGTTGGCGAAGTTGCTTGGGAGTTAATTCAGTAGTC
>CALFUP010000200.1 GCA_937929875.1 uncultured Cocleimonas sp.
TACTCTGTGGCAAAGGGTAAAGAATTAGGTCTTGATGTTGTACCGCCTGAATATGCTGATAGTGTGAATAGAGGTGCGGATTATTTTGGTCGTTTAAACTATTACAGCAAACGTGCTGAAGAAATGTTCATCTTATGGAAAGCTGAATTTGCTGGAGCTGGCGACACACGTTTAGTGCGCGTTTTGGGTTCGTTTATTGGTGATACTATCCTGACAAAAGAGATGCTGAAAAATCTAGTCAATATCAATAACATCGACGCGGTGGCGATAGCGCCCTATTTCTTTGGTTGTCCTTACGAAGCAATATGTATTGATGCGCCTAAAAACTTGATAACAGCGACGACGGTGGATGATATTTTCGACATTCTAGACCAGAGCGCTACTGTTGATGTTAAGTCTATTGATGGCACGATTGAAGCGGTGAAAAAGCAATTAAAAGAAACCAGTGCTAATAATTTGAAGTTAGTCACTTATGAAGGCGGCCAGCATTTAGTAACGGGTGTTTTTGGTAGTGTTATTGAAGACGATGATAAACCAAGGTTACGTGCTTTATTTAATGAAGCCAATCGTGATCCGCGTATGAAGCAGCGTTACGTTACTTTTCTAAATGCTTGGAAAGATTTAGCAGACGACGGGGCAACGTTATTTACGCTTTATACCTTACCGCAGTCGTATTATCGCTTCGGTAACTTTGGTATTAAAGAACATTTGAATATGCCACGAAGCGAATCACCTAAGTTCGATGGCGTAATGACTTTTCAGGAAACAGTTGAAACATGCTGGTGGGATAATTGTAATCCTTAAAGAGGATTAGAATTTAAAAAGACGAACGCTACTTTTAGGGCATTAGACAATGAATTAATAATAGCCGTTGTTTTCACCAAGCATCGACATTTCCTAATGGAAATGTCGATATACTTTTCGTCTGTTGGTCAGCCTTAAAATCAACACCCCCCTACTTTTTTAAGTGAGTTTTTGTGTTTGAAAAACGTAAAGAGAACCGATGCAAAGCTCATGTTTTTTAGCGCTTAAACCACTCTGCGCCCTATAAACAAAAAGACACTCAGCAGCCCAGAAATTATCGAGCTAATAACACTTAGCAGTAATTCAACGGTTCTTTTCAATACCCGCGTTGTTCTGATAACACCCTTGCCTAAAAGTTTAAACAGCCCTTTAGTTTTTGCTCCATGTTTGACCGTTACTTTCTCTAAACGAAGCAAGTCAGTCGTATTATCGACATATTTCAGCATATACAAGGTGTCAACCGTTGAGCTTGATTTGCGAATCGCATTAACCTTAGTCGCCATGTCATTTAGCGGTTTCATGGCTTTGGGTCTGAACGCTTTTTTTACTGCACGACGCATATTCAATAGGCTTTTATCTTGCTTAATCACGCGAGTAAATAATGGCCAATCAAACACTTTCCGGCCTAATTTAAGAATCTGCTTTTGAAATCTGCCGGTTAAGCGTTGCGACTTTAGCGCAAGCTTTATCGTTGATACTCCTGTCTTAGCTGGAGCCGCTGCACCTAATGATCCTATGGTTAAAGCGGTTAAACCAATACCAGAACCCGAAAGCACGACGATTAATTCATTGATTGGCTGTTTTGCTTGATACTTAAGATATTCTTTTCGTAAATCCCTAAGGTCACCGACCACTGTAAAATCAGCCGCCACCGCGCCTGCGATGCCGGCTAAATTAGCACTCTCGCCTTTTATGAACCCTGTCGTAAATTCTGAGGTGTTTTTTATAAAGCGATTGATAGGCTTATCGTTGAGTTTTATTTGGCTTTCAAAACCATCGAAATCTATATTAAATTGATATTCTTTCGCAATCTGCAAATAGCGTTTTGCTTCTTCGAATTCTGAGTTATTAATCGACTCTTGAATGTGTTTTGAAAGGTCTTCAGAGGTCAATTTTTTAGTGAGTTGCTGACCGATATCGACTAGGACTTCTTGATAGTTCCAATGTTTAACAATCTGCGCAAGACTAAAGACAAAGGCGCTCAACGACAAGATTAATAAGGTCATTTTTAAGAGTTTAAAAGGACACCCCCCCACTTTTTGAAGGTTTTATTATTCTGCATTATTCTGTAATTTTGCCATCTCTACTTGAGACAATCTAAAAGAAGCTCGGAAATAGTCTTAAAAACGTTAAGAAGCTGCTTTTTCAATGGCAACCCATTTGCCTTTAATCAAACCTTCGATTGGCTGATAATTTGATTTGTAATTCATTTTACGGCAGTTTTTAATCCAAAAACCAGGATAAACATAATCAAGTTTCTGTTTTATTGCCTCTTCTATTTGCCATAACACCGCGAAAACACCCAAACTTCGTTTACTTCCGAGTTCAGGGTCAAAAAAAGTATATACGGCAGATAAGCCAGAAGTAACCAGATCAGTGACCGCGACACCAATCAATCTCTCTTGTTGATCTTCATCTATTTGATAAAACTCATAAAAATTAATATTACACCACTCTGCCATCAAAAAGGTTTCAACACCTTGATAATCCATGCTGTCATGACGACTCTCTAGATAGCACTGGTAGATAGGTAGGTATTCTTCGCGAAAGCCGCCAGTATTTAATTTAACAATGAGATCTTGGTTTAACTTCCAGATGCGCTTTTGGCTGCGACTACGCTTAAAATCGATCACTGGTATTCTGGTCGTTACACATTTTTCGCAAGTATGACAATAAGGTCGGTAGACTTGCTCACCACTTCGACGAAAGCCGTTTTGAATTAAGTAATCATAGATTTCAGGATTCATTTCATAGGCGGGATCAACCACTGCATTTCTAGCAATCAAGCCAGGTATATATGAACAAGGGTGCATAGCAGTCGGAAATATTTTTAAAGGTTGATCTAGCTTCATTGGTTTTGAAATTATCCTTATTAGTGACTTAACGGTGCTTTTTCATACAGAATTAAGTCAATTTTTTAGCTTATCAGAACTGAATTTATCGTTATTTTTATAAAATACAGATCAAATACTACAACGTATTACTTCAACAAAATATTAGTTAACTATCTAAAATATTAGCAAATTTATTTTATTTAACCAATAACTTCCTACAATTGAACTTAATTATATCTAATAAGTCTCTATTTTAACTATATATTTAAATTAATTCAGTTTATTATATTCGGTTCGAATTTGGGCGATTCGATGAATTTACACCATAAAATATAATTAAAAGTATTTATTTGGGGGACACCATGCAGTCAAGAAATGCGCAGTTAAATAATATACAGTTAAAAACCATAAGACTAAGAGCTCTCGGCCTTATGTTTGTTCTGGCAACGTCACAACTGAGCAATACATGTTTGGCTCAAGATAGAACCAAACTAGCAGTTAAAGCTCCAGTTTCGGTTAGTGACATCGAAAGGCAGCGTTTTTCATTTTCTTCCGATTTAGTCGATGCCGCCCTCGATAGACTAAAACATAAAGTTAAATATGATGGTCGATACATACCGATTGCCTACCCAGGTGGGGATGTACCCAAAGGCATCGGCGTTTG
The DNA here is from genome assembly GCA_937929875.1 of uncultured Cocleimonas sp. Classification (GTDB taxonomy): domain Bacteria; phylum Pseudomonadota; class Gammaproteobacteria; order Thiotrichales; family Thiotrichaceae; genus Cocleimonas. The sequence goes on from CALFUP010000200.1 coordinate 3,523, forward strand.
TACTGATGTCATTATTCGTTCATACCGTAAACTTGGGATCGATTTACAGGAAAAAGTTCATCGAGACATGCTAAACAATTTTTCTCAATATCCTAATTTAGCAAAATGGGGAAGATCTCGACCCGACCCAAATATAGACCATCGCCGTGTACTTAATTTAAAAGTATTCTTTCAACGCCACGGCGCTGCCCTGCCGATTAGCTCCGATTCGAATGATTATTTACCCGGAGATTTGGTTACTTGGGATATGAGGCCAGGCATGCCGCACATTGGCATCGTTACTCATCAGGTTAGCAGGGATAAAACAAGGCCTTTAATTGTTCACAATATTGGCAAAGGCCCAAAGTTAGAAGATATTCTATTTAAATTGAAAATAACAGGTCACTACCGTTACCAACCTGGTTTGCAATTTAATCCTGCTCTTCAATATCTCGCGCAAACTAATCAAGTACAGAGATAGTTATTTTTAACTAAAAAGTAAAAGGTTTGTTATAACCGTTCAGCTTCGGTTAATTGATTTAATGATAAATAGTGTCCTATACAAATAAACTATGAAACCGTACAGGTTTTGGGGACTAAAATGGGGACTCAGTTGCGAAAGCATCCTCGGCTGCAAGCATTTTTGCTATTACTAATACTAAGCACAAGCCAAATCTTATTTCAAAAAGCGCAAGCAGAAGTCATTCTAATGCCTATTGAGCGCGCTATTCCTACACAACCTATTACTAAATTAGAGGTCATTGGGATGGTTAAGTCTATCTTAAATGGTCGAGTTCTCTCAGTAAAAAAACAATCAACCTACACTAATCCAGACTGCCATCATATAAAATTTCTTGAGGACCAAGGTGAATTTCATATGATTCAAATCGGCTGTTTTATTGATAATGTGGTTCAAAATCAATAAGAACTGTAGTCTAAAAAAAAAATTGATAGACCCAGCATTTATAAGTATATATATTCATTTTTTTTATTTCTATTTTCTCTTAAAAAGTTTGAACTTTCTGCAATCTAAATGATACAGACACTAATAACTTAAATAAAAGTTCAAATAATTATCAATGGGGTTGTGTAATGAGAGTACTGGTTGTCGAAGATGATACGGATATCCGCGAACAATTAATCGATACCATGAAAGGGGAAGGCTATATTGTTGATGCCGCAGCCGAAGGTTCACAAGGATTATACTTTGCACTTGAATACCCTATCGATATTGCCATCGTTGATTTAGGTTTACCTGAAGTCAGTGGTTTAGAAATTATTCGTAAATTACGCGATGCTGGTAAAGACTACCCCGTCATAATTCTAACTGCGAGAACACGTTGGCAAAATCGTGTTGAAGGTTTAGAGGCTGGTGCTGACGATTATGTAGACAAGCCATTTCATCATGAAGAATTATTAGCTCGTATGCGTGCCCTATTACGACGTACTGGTCGCTGGTCTCAGGCGGAATTTTCTTGTGGCCCGATTCGCTTAAACACTTCAGAGCAACGCGTTTTAGTCAATGATGAAGAAATCTCTCTCACTGCTTATGAATATAAAGTCATTGAGCACTTAATGATGCATGCAGGTGAAGTTATATCAAAAACAGATTTGACTGAAAGCATGTACGATGATGAATCAGATAGAGACAGTAATGTTATTGAAGTTTTCATTCGACGTTTACGTATGAAGCTTGATCCAGATGGTACTATTAACCCTATAGAAACATTACGTGGACGAGGCTATCGTTTTACTTTAACTCGCAATTCTTGATTTTTAAACACAATAGCAATACCGAATAAAAACACTTAAACTACGGCTATGAATTCATTAAGAAGCCGACAATTTTTAAGTGCCCTTGCAATAATTTTTCTTGGAATACTACTTCTAGGTAGTGTTTTATATTATGTAACACAACATAAAATGCTCAAGGATGAAGAATCATCTTTGAGTGAAGCAGGCCTTGAATTAATGGGCTTTCTTGATTTTAAAGAAGACAAGTTTGTCATTGATAGCAGCTCTAAAAATGACTTCTTAGCCTTCTTAATAAAAAACGAATTCAGTAAGTTAAGTTCAGAAAAATTTGCCTATATTCAACACAATGATACTGGCAACATTGTTTGGCATAGCCAATACCCTTTCAATGACATCAGCGCTGGTCGTTTTGCTAAGGACAAACGCAGGGTATTCACCACATTTTTATTAACTATGCCTGCTGAAGTAGATGGGGTCGATATTTTAAACCCTGAAGACACACAGGGTCGTAACGTATCCAAGCTAGATGGTGCAGAAAACTATATTGTCTACGCAAGAGGGTTTAGTTATAAGCCTAGCGGTACTTACCAACTTATTTTAGCTAAATCAGCTAAGACGTTACAAAAAGGCCATGACGATAGTATTAGAAATCTGTTCTTATTATTTTTAATATCTACTATTTTGGTATTAATCTCTCAGTTAGTCAGCAGTTATTTCGTCATTACGCCGATCCGACAATTCGAAAAAGAAATCAACAAAATTGAATCAGGTGATCAACAACTCATTACCAAAGAATATCCAACGGAATTATCTCAAGTTAAAAGCGCGGTTAACGCCTTAATCAATGCAGAGAAAGGTCAAAAACAACGTTATAGAGACGCCTTAGATGACCTCGCTCACAGTTTAAAAACACCATTATCGGTTCTCCAAAGCTCTGCCGAAAAAAGTCAAAATGATACTATTAGTAGCCAAGTTGAACGCATGGACGATATCATTGCTTATCAACTTCGTCGTGCTGTAGTTAACGAGCATGGCGGCACCATCATCAAGCAACAAGCCGTTCGCCCAGTCTTGTATCGTCTTAAAGAATCATTGATGAAAGTTTATCGAGAGAAAGCTTTTGAGATTAAGGTAAATGTTGATGACTTTGCAAAGTGTCGTATGGAAGAAGATGACATGATGGAAGTGTTTGGCAATCTTACCAATAATGCCTGTCGTTTCTGCGAGAATATTGTTGAGATTACCGCTACTCAAAATGGCGATATTTTGATTATTGATATTGATGATGATGGCTTGGGCTTTCCTGACAAAAACCCTTCAGAGCTTTTACAGCGTGGCATTCGAGCCGATAGCCAATCAGAAGGACAAGGAATTGGCCTAGCCGTCAGCACAGAGATAGTCGAAGCGATTGGTGGTAAGATAGAATTACTGATTTCGCCGCATGTTGGTGCTCGCGTTCGCTTACATCTCCCGATGTAATACCTAATAAGCTAAAGGATTTTTTCAGTGGCACAAATCACTTTAATATCAAATGGTCATATGACTTATGCCAATTAAAGCTGAAACTGTAGATCAGTCTAATAGTACTACTTCTATATTCTCCAAACTCTCTGAAGAACATAAACAACAACTCAATGCTCAAACTGCATCTCTATCGATAAAAGCTGGTCAAACTTTAATCGAAGAAGGCGATAAGGCAGATTCTTTATTCTTTTTAACTCAAGGTAAACTTGTCGTATTTTCTGACGATAAACCGATTGCAGAAATATTACCGGGTGAATCGGTAGGAGAAATTGCTTTTTTAATGGGTGGAGTCCGCACCGCTACTGTCGTAGCTTCCAGAAATAGCAAATTATTAGAACTAAACAAAAAAACTTACGACAAGTTGACTAAAGACATCCCTGAAATTACACAGTCCATTATTCACTCTTTAGCAAATCGTCTTAATGCGAAAAATATAAGCAGCCCGACACTCGAACCCAAAGTTAGCAAGATAGTTGCCCTCCTTCCTGCAGGGAAAAGTGAAATTCCCAATGCTTTTATTAAAAATTTATTAAATAATAAAAACGAAATCTCTAAGTCGTGGAAAATATTACACGCCACAGAACTAAATAGTACTGAAGAGCTGGACCAATGGATAGAAGAGAATGAAGAGCAAGCAAGTCAATTAATATTAATTGGCTCCGGTTCAGGAGAAAATCCTGAACTTTTATTAGCTATGTCTGAGCACGCAGATAAATCTTTTATGATTTTAGATAATAAAAATAAAGATTTTCTTCCTGCATCTAAACTAGAAAATAATATTTATAAAAATTCTCTTCTAAACAATATTGATTTAGTCATTCTTAGAGAAAATAATTCAATTGAAATAACTGGAACAGCAAAGTTATTGATAGAAAGACCGGTTCACTTACATCATCATATCGCCATAGATCACCAGCCTGATTTAGAAAGACTCCAACGTTTTATCGCAGGCAAAGCGACTGGACTAGTTTTATGTGGTGGAGGCGCTTTTGGCTCAGCGCATCTCGGCATGATTAAAGCACTTCAAGAACAAGGTTATCATTTCGATATTTTAGGCGGCACCAGTGTAGGGTCTGCCATAACAGGACTTAGCGCATTGGGGTACACCCCGGATAAAGCATTAACCCAGCTAGAAGAGATGTTTATAACTAAAAAAGTATTCAAGAAATATACTGCCCCTTTATATTCCTTTATAGATCATAAGTATTTTGATCATGAATTAAGAAAAGCTGCTAAAAATATCGCTATTGAAGATCTTCCCATTAATTATTTTGCTGTTGCTACCAACCTATCACTCAACCAACTTCAAGTTATTCGAAAAGGGCCATTATGGAAAGCTGTACGAGCATCGTGCTCTATTCCTGGCATATTACCTCCCTACTTGACCAAGAACGGCGAAGTATTGATTGATGGCGCTGTAATGGACAACACACCTATAAAGACTCTCCGCTCAATGAAGTCTGGCCCAAACGTAGTAATGAATTTTACCCCAATGAAAGCTTGGAAAGTTAACTCTAGATATGATGATATTCCTAGAGGCTTCGCGCTGCTAAGAAAGATCTTTCTTCCTAAATCTACTTCAAGTAAATATTTCCCAACTATATTTGCCATTCTATCCAGAACAATGGTGACCAATACAGAAAAACGCTTTTCTGAAATAGACCAAAAGGATGATATTTTCCTAGAACCAAAAAGACTTCCTCGCATGGGAATGATGAATTGGAAAAAATCTCAGGAACAGTTTGATTTATCATATAAACAAATGAAAACTGCACTCAAAAATATTGACACTTCGCAAGATAAAATAGACGCACTAAGAAAAGTTTCAATTTCGATGAAGCAACGAGGCAAGCATTCTAACTAGTTAATTGTCTTAATTGAAAATAGCTAGTACTATTAATTAACAATGACTAAACGACTGAAATAATAAACTAGAATAAAGGCAGAAAAAGATGGCGTCCCCACGGGGACTCGAACCCCGGTTCCCGCCGTGAAAGGGCGGTGTCCTAGGCCACTAGACGATGGGGACTTTAAATCATGCTGTTGAGTAGTTTAGATATAAAAACTACTTTACCCCACTGAAGCAAGGTTTAATGTCCTACTAGTGGCAAGACAATAATCAATGTAAAAATGGCGTCCCCACGGGGACTTGAACCCCGGTTACCGCCGTGAAAGGGCGGTGTCCTAACCGCTAGACGATGGGGACACATATTTTCATGTGTTCAATCAAAAAAAAATTCTGATCGAAGACGCTACTTTTTACATTTAATAAGATTGATATTTTCAACGTGTAAATTATCAAAATAACCTACTAGAATCAACACCAAAATTCCGCAATAAAAGCCTTTTGAAGGAGCAAAATCATTGCGAGGCGAGAAGATACCAGAACTTTTTAAAGCAGTAAACAAAAAAAACGAAACTAGTTTAAAAACTTTCTAAGTTTAACTTTTCACCTACTATTCAATGTTAAAAAACCAAAGAACAGCTAGTCTTTTGTCAATGTTAAAAATACCTCGTGTAAGACACAAAACCATTTAAAACATTTGGTGGAGCTAGGCGGGATCGAACCGCCGACCTCTGCAATGCCATTGCAGCGCTCTCCCAGCTGAGCTATAGCCCCATTGCCAAAAGAAGCACGAATTGTGATGCAAACGACAAAAGCTGTCAAGCCAAAATAGCTTTCTTCCTATTTTCTATTTATGAAATACAAATGAATCAAGTTAGACACATCCCCTCCTTTTATTAGGCTTTTTATTAGGTTTTCTTTTTTAGTCAGCTTGTATTAAGCAAACTCGAAGTATTCTTGAACACTATTTATAAATGGAATTAGCTATTTAGAGAAGATCTGTAACTTTCTTTTAATAAGATGTTAAGAACTTACTTTAGATTAATCGGTCTTATCGTTCATATTTTGGGGAATTAATATGAGCCACTTTAATAGGATCAACCAACACTAGTTAACTGTTAATTCAGCTAATAGTAGAAGTGTTGTAAATAACTGGGTTGTTAAAAAATAATAATGAATTATCTATTGCGTAATCTGCAGCTGCAGAAAAAACTAATTATAACAATTATTTTCTTTAGCTCGATACTGTCTAGTATCGCTAATGCTGGTCCTAATACTCGCTCTCCTCTTGGAGTCAACAGTAATGAAGTCATGGATGATGATGCAAGTATTCCATTCATAGATATTTTCAAAACATCTATACCATTTGAAGAAGCTCGACCTTGGTTAACTAAAGGTAAGGTTGAATATGATGAACATGGGTGGCCAAAGAATCTAAATGGCGGTCAAGCAGGTACTCGTTTTTTATACAAACTTCCTGAAAACACAGTTCCCGCTGGAAACTACACAGTGCTATATGATGGTGAAGGTGTCCTTAAGTATACCGATGATGCTAAATTGGTTAAACGGGAACCAGGAAAAGATATTATTTCGATTAGTGCCGGAAAAGATAAAGAATTCCGCGTAAAACTAATCATTGAAAATAGTAATGCGAAAAATTACTTACGTAACATTCGCGTTTTAATGCCTGGTGGCGTTTGTTCAAACAACCCTTTTAAACGTGTAAATGACAAAAGATATTGTCGCGGATCTCATTACTTATCATTCGAGAAGCATCATGAACGTTTAATTTTCAATCCTGCGTATTTAGATTATATGAAAGACTTCAAAGTCGTTCGTTTTATGAACATGTCGGGTATTACGCGAAACCCAATTAGCAACTGGAATGATAGACCTAAACTTAAAGATTCAACTTGGGCTGGTATTCAAGGAAAACGCGGCGCTCCTTTAGAAATTATGGTGGCGTTGGCAAATAAACTGAACGCTGATCCATGGTTTAATCTGCCTCATAAAGCAGATAATTACTACGTTACACAATACGCTAAGTACGTAAAAGAAAACCTAAGGCCCGGACTTAAGGCTTACGTTGAATACACCAACGAAGCATGGAACTCTATTTTCACCCAAGCTCATTATGTTAAAGATATGGGTGAACGTATGAATTTAGATTCTGATCGCGATAAAGCGGGTTATAAATACTTTTCACTTCGATCGGTACAAATTTTTGATATTTTCGAGAGAACCTTTGGTGGTACAGAGAGACTCGTTCGTGTAATGGGTAGTTGGACTGGTTGGACTCGTATGTCAGAAATGCTGTTATCTTATCGAAATGCTTACAAGAAAACTGATGCAGTTGCGATTGCACCCTATTTCTTCCCTAAATTAGAAAACGCTAAGAAAGCAAAATCTGTCGCGCAATTATTTAAGATGATTTACGACCCTAAAGAAAAATATTCAATTCCAAAAGTATTAGGGTATATCCATAAAAATGCGCAAACAGCAGAAAAATTTGGTGTTGATTTGATTGCTTATGAAGGTGGCCAGCATTTAGTTGATTGGAAGAGTCGTAAAATCGACCAGCATCCTACTAAATTAATGATTGCTGCCAACCGTGATTGGCGTATGGCAAAAGCCTACACTGATTTTATGCAGGGCTGGAAAGACAATGGTGGAAAGCTGTTTGTTAATTTCTCAGCTCCAAGAACTTACCAATGGTTTGGAAGCTGGGGTACAAAAGAATACATTACTCAACCTATCGCTAAAGCACCAAAACACCGCTCTTTAATGCAATTTGCACGTAAAAATCCTTGTTGGTGGAAGGGCTGTACTAATCGTATTATTACTCGATTTGCAAAAGCGCCTAAAAATCCTGTTGGTGATGTATTTGCCTTAGTTCCTTCAAAACCAAAGAAGCCTGGAGCAAAAAAACCAACAGCAATTGCTAAAGTCACACCTAAAGCTAAGACAACACCTAAAGTTAGTAATACTGTAGCAAAAGCAGTTGTCAAAGCTGCGCCAAAGGCAGTTTCAACTGCAGCTCAAGTTGCTGCCAAGGCAGCGGCTGCGAAAGCCAAAGCG
>CALFUP010000201.1 GCA_937929875.1 uncultured Cocleimonas sp.
CATTTTTATAAGAATCCGTCGAAGGATACGAAAGCAGTGATTATTTGGGTTATGACGCCTGGGAAGTATTGATTGTTTTTTTTAAATTCTCTGAAGTGTGATTTGTTCAGTTGTGTAGGTTGGGCTGAGGCACGAAGCCCAACGAAATAGGTGGAATTTGATATTTGTTGGGCTTCCTAACGTCAGCCCAACCTGCGCGATCAAACTTCATTGGTAGATGTCAACTTTAACGAAAATATTGCAGCCATTAGAACAAATCCAGCAGATACCCACAAACAACCGACTAAACCATAGAACTGGTAAATTAGCCCTGAAAGTACAGTGCCTGTTAAACGACCGCCAGCATTTGCCATATAGTAAAAACCAACATTCATTGAGACTTTATCGTGATCTGAATAGGCAAGAATCAGATAAGAATGTACAGCTGAATTTATCGCGAAGATGATGCCAAAAACCAGCAAACCAATAATAACCACCCACTCAGGATTCCAGCTTTGATTAAGTGAGAGAGCAATTCCTGCTGGAATTATGACTAGAACCATCGCTAAAATTACGGCTGACTTTCCTTGTGGTTGGTGACCGCGCAATAAGGTTGGCGTACTTGCTTGTACCAAGCCGTAGGCAATCACCCAAGTCGCCATGAAACCGCCAATTTTCATAAAATCCCATTGCAATACTTCGTATAAGAAAACAGGCAAAGCAACGACAAACCAGACATCACGCGCACCAAATAAAAAGAACCTTGCGGCTGATAACCAATTAATAGCTGGAATATTGGAGAAGACTTGAGTGAACTTTGGCTTAGATTTGGATTTACCCATATCGCTAGGCAAAAATAACCAAGTAACAATTAACACAATAAAAAGACCAATAGCTAAAATAGCTAAAGCCCAACGAAAACCAACCAACTGTAATAACAAAGCACCTAAGAAAAAGCCCACACCTTTAAGGGTATTCTTTGAACCAGTTAATATCGCCACCCATTTAAACAAAGTGCTTTCGGTATCGCCACTGAGTAAGGTTTTAATACTAGCCTTTGCAGACATTTTATTTAAATCTTTAGCGATACCAGAGATTGCCTGTGCCAACATCACATAGGCAACTGATAACCATTGATCAGGTACAGTTAACATCAACAATGCCACTACCTGCATTACCATACCTATATGCATGGTCACATTTAACCCTAAGCGAGCCGCCATCCAGCCGCCTACTAAATTGGTGATGATGCCGAAAAACTCGTAAAACAAAAACAGCATGGCAACTTCAAACGGAGAATATCCCAACAGATGAAAGTAAAGCACCACCAGCATTCGAATAGCCCCATCAGTTAGGGTAAACGCCCAATAACCTGCTGTTACGGTGATATAATTTTTAAGGCTACTATCCAAAATTAAAGATCACTTGCTACCATATTTGCAATTTCCATCATTCTATTCACATAACCCCACTCATTGTCATACCACAACATCACTTTAAGCGAAGTATCATCGACTACCATGGTAGATAAAGCATCGACAATGCATGAGCGTGGATCACCTTTAAAATCAACGGATACCAGTGGACGTTCTTCATAACCAAGAATCCCCTTTAACTCACCTTCTGCAGCTTCTTTGAATAGCAAATTAATTTCTTCTACGGTAACTGGCCGCGATGTTTCAATCACCAAATCAGTCAGTGATGCGTTTAACAATGGAACACGTACAGCCATTCCGTTGAGTTTGCCTTCAAGCTCAGGAAAAATCTGAATAATAGCTTTTGCCGAACCTGAAGTTGTTGGAATTAAAGATTCACCGCAAGCTCGTGCTCGACGCAAGTCTTTATGACCTTTATCAATAATGGTTTGGGTGTTGGTAATATCATGAATCGTGGTCATGCAACCATGTTTAATACCGACCTTTTCATTCAATACCTTTATAGCTGGGGCAAGGCAGTTTGTAGTACACGAAGCAGCAGTCAATAGGTGATGTATTTCAGGATTATATAAATCATCATTCACGCCATAAACAATATTCAACGCCCCTGTTACTGGTGCAGCTACTATGACTTTTTTTACTCCTTGATCAAAATAGGCTTGAAGTTCTTCACCTTTACGAAACTTACCCGTGGCTTCAATGACAATATCGCATCCAGACCAATCGGTATCACTAATCGCTTGATTGGTGCTGTAAGCGATTTTTTTATCATCTACCTGTACATTATCCTCAACCCCTTTGCACTCAGGTTTCCATCTACCATGCACCGAATCAAATTTTAATAAATGTGCTGACCCTATAGCATCTGTACTTACTTCATTAATTTTTAAAAAGTTAAAAGAAGGATTATCCCAAGCAGCTCGAAGGCCTAAGCGGCCCATTCGACCAAATCCATTTATACCAATGTTAACCATTCCTTTCCCTCTGTTTAAATAAAAATTTACAAGAGTGTATTTTGATATTTTAGTAATAACAATTTTTTAAAGATATTAGTAAAGATAAGCCGACGTACTTTAGACTTTTCAGGCGCATTGGAATTAACGATTTGCGATAAAAGCTTTACCTTGCAAGAGGGCGATAGCTTTTTGATAGTGGGTGATGATCCGCATTTTTTAAGAATCTATCTAAGGAAACGAAAGCGGTGATTATTTGGGTTATGACGCCAAGTTAAGTATTAACGGTTTTTAGAAAAATAGGCAAAAAGGTGGGGGGATGTGTTTTATCTATCGTAGGTTGGGCTGAGGCACGAAGCCCAACGAAATAGGTGGCGTTTGATAATTGTTGGGCTTCCTAACGTCAGCCCAACCTACGTGCTTTTTGGCACTTTCTTATTTGTAGGTCAGATTTGCACATGCCGTTGCCTTTTGCATATTCATGTGGTCACTGCGGTCTGATTAATAAAGAACACTTTACATGGGGATTACTCCTTTTTCCCCAATCAAAGCCATCAAGGACAGACCAACTATCTTTAAGCTTTATCATCTTGTGCATTTCTTTTGGAAAATTATCAGGGAAAACTGTCGAATCTGAATAAGTTGCATTCGTGAATGATGCCCCTTCTAAAGTTGCTTCACTAAAAATAGCTCCTCTTATATCAGAAAAATCTAAATTAGCATCAGTTAGATCAGTACATTCAAATCGTGCTCGAGTTAAGTCAGCATCTCGTAATTGCGTTTTAATAAAGCTTGAGAATCTGAAATTAACATCTGATG
>CALFUP010000202.1 GCA_937929875.1 uncultured Cocleimonas sp.
AATCGTTATGGCGACGATGCAGATATCAGTATTATTGAGGGGAACAAAGGTCTTTATGATGGGGTTGCTTTAGATGGCAGTGATAGCAATGCGGCAATGGCAAAGTTGTCACAATCTCCAGTCATTTTAGTGATTGATGCGCGAGGGGTGACACGTGGCGTTGCTCCTTTGTTATTAGGTTATCAATGCTTCGATAAAGAGGTGAAGATCGCCGGTGTGATTTACAATTTTTGTGCGGGGGCAAGGCATGAGCAGAAGTTACGTGCCGTCACTGAAGAATATAATGACATTCCTGTTTTCGGCATGTTACGTAAAAGTGCATCGATGGATTTGGCTGAACGTCATTTGGGTCTGATGCCAAGTAATGAAACGAAAGATGCAAAGCATAGAATCAGTGAGATTGCTCAGTTTGTCACGGGTTCAGTGGATTTATCTAAAGTCATTGCTTGTGCTGATGAAGCTCCAGTTTTGCCCAAGGTGAATACTCAAAAGCCTTTGCTGATAAATACCCAGAAAAATCAAACTAGAGTTAAGCAAACTAGAATTAAGCAATCTGGAGTTAAGAAAAATACCCCAAACACAGCAAGTGAAAAGCTACGGATTGGAATTTGTGAAGATTCAGCCTTTGGATTTTATTATCCCGATGACAAGCAGGCATTAATTGATGCTGGCGCTGAGTTAGTTTCAATCAATACCTTAAATGACAGTGAGTTACCTACTGGTAGTGATACTTTAGATGGTTTGTTTATTGGTGGTGGTTTTCCTGAAACGCAAATGAAAGACCTGGAAGCCAATGAGAGTATGCGTGAGAGTATGCATGCTGCAATCGAGTCAGGTTTGCCAACTTATGCCGAATGTGGCGGGCTGATGTATTTGAGTGAAAGTATCCACTGGAATAACGAATCAGCGCAGATGGTGGGAATCATACCTGCAGCAGCGCAAATGCATAAAAAACCACAGGGCAGGGGTCATGTTGTTCTTGAAGAGACTGACTATATGCTTTGGGATGAAATTTCTGATAATGAATCATTAAGTACTGTAGGTTTATCTAAACAAATAAAGGCACATGAATTTCATTATTCGTCTTTAGCAGGCCTTGATGCGAAAGGTAAATTTGCATTTAAGGTAAAACGGGGTGTCGGTATCACAGGTGAATACGACGGTTGGGTTTATAAAAACCTATTAGCAAATTATTCACATATTCGTCATACCAATAGCTTTCCATGGGCAAGTAGATTTGTTGAATTTGTCAGGGCTAATGTAAATCATCATAATTCTTTCCAAAACCATTTTAATAGGAATGGTAGAGTTAAAGAGTTTTCTAAAATTGATAAAGTGAAAAATATCAGTAAAGTAAAAATATGATTAAAGTTTCAGATGCAGCTGCCAAACAAGTTAAAATATCACTCGAACAAATGGGAGATGTTGAGGTCCCGTTGAGAATTGCGATTAACGTCCAAGAAAACGGTTCTTTTCATTATAATATGGGCTTCGATTCAAACGTGAATGAAGGCGATAAGACGTTTGATGAAAAGCGGATTACCTTTGTTGTCGATCCTGCTTCTTTGCCACTGATTGGTGGGATGGAAATGGATTACGTTGAAATCGAAGGTGAGTTTCAAATTGTATTTTTGAATCCAAATGATCCTTATTTTAAACCCCCAATGAAATGAATTTAACCGATTTCCCATGCTATGAGATTTTTGCATGAGTGATATGACGGCTTAAAAATGTTTAAATTCCTCCTATTCTCCCTTGCAAATACCTCGTTAAATTAATATGCCTCAGGCTAAACAAACTAAAATATTCGAGTTGTCCGCAACCAGTAAAATTGTATTCTTTACAATTTTGTTTGTTTTTATTGCGACGGGCCTCACTTCACTCTGGCTTTTAAACACGGGTGCTAATTCACAGCCTCTAATTTTTATCGTAACTGCCTTGGGTTTGTTTTCTGGTATTGGATTGTTGCTGATGTTTTATCTGTCATGGCGACATTTCAATTCATTCTGCCTCGATATAAATCAATGGGCGAATCGACTGATTGAAGGCGACTTAAGTTCCAGAATCGCTTCAGCTGATAATACGCCTTCGAAAGATATTAGAGTGCTTATCAATAAGATATCTGATGATTATGAATCGCTTTCAATATTTGAACAGCAGCGTTTTACACGACAAGCTGAACGTATAGAGCAAAAGAAGTATTATCTGGGTGTACTTTATGATGTATCTAAAACAATCAATAAATCTAGTAACTTAGATGATTTATTAAAGAGCTTTTTACATACTCTAACCTCTGTTGTTAAAGCTAAAGCGGCTGCGGTTAGGTTGTTGGATAAAGAGGATCAGATGCGATTGGTCGCCAGTATTGGTTTGAGCGATGAAATCATCGAGCGGGAAGATACTATACCTTCAGCAGACTGTGTATTTGGCGAAGCTTTAAACGATGCTAAGGCTGTAATAACTACAGATATAAAAAAGTGTAGTGAGATTGTTGGGCGTAAATTTTTCGATGATGATGTCCGAGGTAACGATGCTGAAGAAGACATCGAAATGCTGACAATCCCTTTGCAATACAGAGATAAAATATTAGGCGTTTATAATCTATTTGTGCATCGAAAAGAACAAGACTTTATCGAAGGTGAGCATGAGCTTTTAGTCAGTATCGGTCAGCATCTTGGAATGGCAATAGAGCAAGCAGGTGTTGAACAAGATGTGAAAACATTATCGATAATTGAAGAACGTACAAGGATGGCACATGAATTACATGATTCCTTGGCGCAGACTTTGGCAACCTTAAGGATCAAAGTAAGATTATTTGATGATTCTATGCGTCAAGCCGATATGATCGACGAAAGTATAATCTGGCATGAACTCAATGGTTTGGAAGAAATTATCGATAATGCTTATGCTGAGTTGAGGAGTCTCATCACTCACTTTCGTGCACCAATTGATGGTAAGGGTGTGGTAAGAGCGGTTGAGCGTTTGAGCGAACGCTTTAAGGTAGAAACCGACTGTGAAGTATTCTTCTATCATAATTGGCAATTGAAAGATTTAGATAGAGATACTGAAATCGAAGTTATCCGCATCGTTCAGGAAGCCCTCGCTAATGTTAAAAAGCATGCCAAGGCAGACAATGTCCGAATTTTGATGGTAAGCACTGAGGAAGGGCATTGCAGTGTGCTAGTAGAAGATGATGGCATCGGTTTTGATGGCAGTTTGCTTGATTCTAAAAATAAATCAGAAGACCATATTGGTTTGTCTGTTATGCGCGAGAGAGCCTTGCGTATTAATGGCGAAATACAATATGAAAATGATGATGGTGACGATGGTGAAGGTACCTTAGTCCAACTGAATTTTGATGTCCCGATGAACCATTCCAATACGAATAACTCTTTATAATTGATGTTATAAAACAAGCGATAAAATTATGAACGAACGAATTTTACTTATTGACGATCACACACTCTTTCGTGCAGGTCTGCGAGATCTTTTAACACGTCGTAATATTGAAGTTGTCGCTGATGTGGGGGACGGCTCCGAGGGCGTAAAAATAGCTTCTGAGCAAGCTAAAGACAATCCCTTAGATATCGTCTTATTAGATATGCGAATGCCACAAATGGATGGTATTAGCGTTTTAAAAACGCTTAAAGCAGCGCACCCTAATTTGCCAATTGCAATGCTAACCACAAGTAGCGACGAGAGTGATTTAGTGGGTGCTTTGCGCAATGGAGCACAGGGTTATTTACTAAAAGATATGGAACCTGATGAATTGGTAGTAGCGCTTAGAGAGATTGTGGCAGGTAAAACAGTGGTTGCTCCAGATCTTGCGCCCGTTTTAGCAAGAGCAGTGCAGGGCGATAGTTTGGATGGTGATGCAGATAAAAAAGAAAAGGAAGATCCTTTTGCAGTATTAACACCAAGAGAATTTGAAATTTTGACTTTATTGGCAGAAGGACAGAGCAATAAAGTCATCGCTAGAAACTTAGGTATATCAGATGGAACGGTAAAGTTACATGTGAAAGCTATATTACGTAAGTTGAATATAAGTTCGAGAATTACGGCTGCTGTTATGGCTGTTGAGCATGGAGTGAAGAAAACACCAATCACAATGCCACCTAAACGTATTCCCTAGGTTCTAAGTACAAGTTTAGATTCTGAGAATTCATGTTTATTGAGGATTTAACAGGGTATTTTTATAGAATAAAAAAAAGCGAGCCGGAGCTCGCTTTATCATGGGCTATCAACAATACCCCCGTAAAATTGATAACCGTCATTGTGTTAGCCCGATAATTCAGCTCCCCAATAGTCGGCCGATATTAATGGAACAATGACTTGTTCAGCAGTTGTAAGAGGAATCCATAATGAGTCATGAGTGTATTTGACTTCGTTATTATTTTTAGGAGTATTGGATTTCCCCGTTCAACAAAAGTCACACCACAAACCCCTTTGAAAAGTGACTTTCTTGCTGAAGTTGTTGTAAGAATACTCTGGTCAGCCTGAATCGAACCTGAACGGACTATAAAACTGTCAATTTATTTCTGATAATAGGTTTCAATATAATATAATCAATGACTTAGCGTTATGGTATTTGCTTGATAAATGGTAATTACTTATTTTGAGTTATAAATAGTGAAGGATCGATTGAATTACCGTTAAGGTAAACTGACCAGTGTAGATGTGCGCCAGTGACTCTGCCTGTTTTACCTACTCTTGCAATTACTTCACCTCGCTTTACTTGCTGTCCCTGTTTCACATGAATTTTGCTCAAATGGGCATATAAACTTAATAAGCCGTTGCCGTGATCTAAATAAACAACCTTCCCAGTAAAAAAGAAATCACCCACAAATAACACTCTTCCAGATTCAGCCGCTTTAATTTTTCTTCCTTGGGGTGCCGCAATATCCATACCGCTGTGGGGATTACGTTTTTGTCCGTTGAGAATACGCTTTAATCCAAAACGGCCACTATCTCTTCCTGTCACTGGTTTTATAAAATTCATTTTGGGGGCGGTAGGTGAGAAAGTCTTCTTAAGTTTCTGTTTAAGAAGATATTCTTTTTCAATACGTTTTGTTGATTTTTTATTAGGGTTAACTTTGTTTTTATTTTTTATGGTTAGGCGCTGTGTTTTATATTGATGGGTTTTAACGTTAAAGCGCTTTTTAGTAACTTTTCCAGACTTGTCTTTTATCGTTATTTGATGAGAGCCGCTTTTTGCGCTTAATGGTATTCCTACTACTGCAAGCCAATTTTGCTGACCTTTAACCAGTGCAACCGGTGATGCGTTGTAGCTGACATAAGGTTTAGCTTGGTTTGAAGGCAATACACTAATGACGCCTAAACCTCCAGGGCGCAGACTATTTTCTGGAAAAGCTAATGCATGTTTACTCAAAGAGAATAGGGCGATAGAAAATAGAACGGCTAATGTAATTTTTTTCATCATATTTTTAATGGATATTTAGTTGGAGATATAAATTTCTAGCAGTATAAATTAGAAATGAATGATTAGTTAACTGAAAAAAAAGTCGAAGTTTATTTTCAACAATGCTTACGTTTAAGCATGTCATAAATAGTAATAATGCCTATTATTATTGAAATTATTCTGAAATTAGAGTTTTTGAGTGATTCCTTTTTAAATGTTAAATATCTGTTAAAAGAGCTAGATAGAAAGGTATTTTATGTGATATGTTCAACAAAGTTAGATTAAGTTAACAGAGTGTTAAAAAAAACTAACCAATAAAAAGTGCCACTTTATCGACCCCCTAATTTGAATATGAATACATAAGGTTCTTATTCTAGTTTTACTAGTTAATAACAACTTTTAATAATTTATGTTTATTCTCGATATTGTGGATGTTAGGCGTAACACGTTTATTTTTTGATTGAATTCAACGATGAATATTGTTGCGATAGACAAATAACAAACCCTATAAATTATTTGTTATTTGTCTCCAATGGATTGGAGATCATTTATGCTATCTGAACATTTTGCCCCAGATGTTCCTGTCAAAACCCCTAAATTTAATCACAATGTAACAACAAAAAATACCAACGTTAGTCCCATCAATGAAACAATAGAATCTGCAAAGAAAAAGACTACTGTTCCTAGAAAAGAGTTAGATGCGATACAGCTCTACCTTAAAGAAATTGAATTTTCACCTTTACTGAAACCAGAAGAAGAAATTAAATATGGTCGTCTAGCTCGCGAAGGCGATGCTTATGGTCGTAAAAAGATGATCGTCTGTAATCTTCGTTTAGTGGTGAAAATCTCTCGCAGATATATGAATCGTGGATTGCCACTTCCGGATTTAATAGAAGAGGGAAACCTAGGTTTAATTCATGCTGTCGAAAAATTTGATCCTGAGCGTGGTTTTAGATTTTCCACCTATGCTACTTGGTGGATTCGACAAAACATTGAACGTGCTTTGATGAATCAGTCTCGTACGATTAGGTTGCCTATTCACATTAACAAAGAAATCAATCAGTATTATCGCAAGTCCCAAGAATTGATGCAGAAAACGGGTGTCGAGCCAACAGTTGCTGAAGTAGCAGAAGCATTGGGTAAGCCTGCTGAGAAAATACAAAAGCTGATACATTATGGTGAACGCGTCGGTTCTTTGGATGTTAATATTGGTAAAGAGGGTAATAATCCTTTAATCGATTTTGTTTCTGAAGAGTCTGATAGAGACCCTTCTGAATCTATAAATGATGAAGCTGTTTCAAATTCAGTTGAAGATTGGTTACACCAATTAGAAGCTAAGCAGCAAGAAGTTATCGTTCGTCGTTTTGGATTACATGGACATGACAACTCGACCTTGGCGCAGGTTGGCGAAGAACTAGGTTTGACTCGCGAAAGAGTTCGTCAAATTCAAATGGAAGCGCTTAGACGCTTACGTAGAATTTTAGAAAACCAAGGTTATTCTGGCGATATGCTATTAGGTGCAAGTTAAATAAGATATAAGTTGCTGATTAGAAATAATTAGATAATAGCTAGATCACTAAAATGACACCCCCTTACTTTTTGAATAGTTTAAAAACGGCTAAAAAGTAGGGGGGTGTCATTTTT
>CALFUP010000203.1 GCA_937929875.1 uncultured Cocleimonas sp.
CTGACGGAATATAAGCAGGAACTGCTTTATTGATCTTTGCTAAATCTTCATCAGTAAACGAATGCAAACTCATACCTTTAGTCGAAGCCAGTTGGATCATTGCTGCTACTGGCCACCCAGCAGCATAAAAGTAAGCATCAATCTGACCATCAGCTAAACGCTCTGCAGATTGTGAGTTATTCAATTCAGCCTCATCAATATTGTCGCGATTAACACCCCATTGCTCTAGCATTTGTAAAACAGCTACCTGAGTACCAGAACCTGCCTGAGCGATACCTACTCGTTTACCTTTTAAGTCAGCAAGGCTATTTATAGACTTTCCTTTAGGCATGACTAAATGAAGATCTTCTGGGTAAAGATTTGCAACAAGACGTAACTTAGGATGTGGCTTACCATCAAATTTACCTTCACCTTTAAACATCGCACTCGTCACGTCTGCTGCCGCTAGACCTGCTTCTAACTCACCGTTTTGAACGGCTGCATTATTAAATACTGAGGCAGTAGTAGATTGTGCGATAGCGATTAATCCTGGCACTCCACACTGACCTCCCTTATTACAAGGACGTGATCCCGGAGGCGCTGAAATACCATTTGCAATGGTTCCGCCGATTGGGAAATAAGTTCCACCAGCACCACCGGTACCAATTCGGAAGAAAGTAGGATCTGCAGCAATAGCAGGCCCTGCAGTTAACATCGCAGTAACGGCTAAACCTGCAAATTTTGAAATAGTTGACATATTGGGGGCTCCATTAAGTTATTAGAATCACAAAATCCATACTTATCTTTAAGGAAATTTGATTAAGTTTATGGCTAATGATTAATATAGCTTAGTAGTTTAAAATATAAATACAAATAGGTTTAAACTTCGTTTACTAAAGTTTTTCTTATATATTTATACGAGCTTGTAATATGAAACTTACTCAACTCAAAGTCTTTTCCGAAGTGATGAAATCAGGATCGGTTTCGAAGACCGCAATTTCACTAGGTAGAACGCAACCTGCAATAAGCATAGCGATTAAAAGCTTAGAAGAAGATCTGGGTTTCAAATTATTTGAACGTCAAGGACGGCAATTAATAGCAGTACCAGAAGCTTTTTATTTATTGGAAGAAACCAATCATATTTTGAATCGTGTTGCAAAAGTTCAACGAACGATGGACAAATTACAAAATAGTACAGTTGGTAGCTTGAAAGTTGCCTCCATGCCAGGGCCAGCTGCTTATCTTTTCCCGCATTTTATTAGTCAAGCCATAGGTAATAACAGCGATATAGAAATTTCTTTGTTCGCTAATTCATCCTCACAAATCCATGAACTAGCAGCCACTCAAAGTATCGATTTTGGTTTTGCAGACACTGGTACAATCAATAAAGATAGTCCTCAATATCATTCTCAAAATATTACAGCTGATTGTTTTTGCGCTATACCTAGTAACCACCCGCTAGCAGAACTCTTAGAAATTAGCATAAAAGACCTAGATAAGATCCCTATGGGAGGACTACAAAGCAATCATATTATTACTCAAAAAACCTTCGCTTTATTTAGCCAAGAGAACTGCACATTCAATAAAATTGTCCATAGTCAAACTTACTTATCATTATTACAATTTGTAAGCGCAGGACAATGCATTGTCCTAGTAGACCCTTTGACAGTAGTTACTGAAAGTAAAATAAACATAACAGACAACATTGTTTTTCGACCATTAAAAGAAACACTACCTTATGAATATGCTGTTGTATCCCCTAGCTATAGACCGTTATCTAAACTAGCAACAAAAATTAAAGACGAATGGATTAGTGAATTATTTTATCTACTCGATGAAATTGGGGCTAATCCGCAAAGTTCGATACTTGAAAGTCTAAAATAAGAATGTTTATGAATCGCATTCATAGAGCTTGGTAAGTATAAAATGACACCCCCCTACTTTTTGGAGCCTTATTTGGATTCTATTCAGTTATACAGTCTAGTTACATATGTTAATTAACTAGTTGAGTTACCTAGAATCAATTATTTCTTATTTTCAATATGAAGGAATAAGTTAAAGTCTGATGTTCTTGATATTACGTTTATATTTTCTTTTGATATTCCTGCATCTACACATAACTGTATTAATTGTTCCTCAGACCTATGGTGTAAGTCCCATTGGCAAAACAATGGCAGTAATCCTCTATTAGGATTAGCAACAGAAAAATTAGCGATAATCATTTCCCCGTTCTTCTTTAGCAATTTGTAGTTTCTTCTTAATAAAGTGACAAATAATTTATCATTGAAGTAATCGAATAATCCTGCTGACCAGATTAAATCGTATTCATTGTTACTTTTAAAAGTAAAGACATTGGAGTTTATGAAATTTACTGAGTCAATGTTGTTGTCACATACCGCAGTAGCAAATTCAATTGATCTAGCATCCATATCCACACATTCAAATTTGACCGGGCTACGAGGAGTTTTTTGGAAGTATTCAAATACATCGATACACGGACCACTTCCAAGATTTAAAACGAATGGGGAAGTATTTTTTGCGGAGACTTGGTTTACTTGATTTATAAAATATTGCTTACGACCAATCACTGCCTTGGCTATATCTGTCGAGTGAAAGTAGTTATCCCATTGCTGAAATTTTGGATCTTCTGATATCCATTTAGAATAAATCTTTGATATTAAATCGAAATCGCCTGCGTATCCATAGGGCTTTAAGAAAGCATAGCCCATCATTGAATTAATATTTAAAATCGGTTTTAAAATATTAAAGAGTTTGGCCTTATCTTCAAAAGATAAGTACAGCAGACCCTGTACTGTATTTGTTAGCGCCTCGTATTCTGAAGGATTTGGCCCATCCTTTTTGACCAATTCATCAATATAATTCAGATACGCAGCAACATGCATAGTTAATAACCATTATCTCTAATTTAGCTACAACCATAACTAAGACCACCAATACTTAGTTTAAAGTATTGACTAAAGGTAGTGCTAAAATGATAGCTAAACTAAAAAACCATTTATTTTTAGATATTGTAGTTATGTAGCAATGGTCTTTAAGAATTAGTTTTAATACTTCATTAAGCAGTTAATTTATCTTTCAACATCTCGTTAACCTGAGCAGGATTTGCCTTACCCTGCGAAGCCTTCATCACCTGACCTACAAAGAAACCAAATACTTGTTCTTTACCGCTACGGTATTGTTCAACCTGAGCAGTATTATTAGCAATAATCTCATCAATAATTGATTCAATTGCGCCAGAGTCGGTAATTTGCTTTAGCCCTTTGCTTTCGATGATCTTGTCAGCAGCACTCTCATCTTCTCCACCCTCTTTTTGCCAAAGCGCTTCGAAGACTTGTTTCGCTATTTTTCCTGAAATAGTATCATCAGCGATTCGCTTGATTAAGCCCGTCAACATTTCACTATTTACTGGCGACTCACTGATGTCTAAGTCATTCGCGTTCAAGTGACTAGATAACTCACCTGTAATCCAGTTTGCTGTTAACTTAGGCTCACCGCATGCTTTCGCGACTTCTTCAAAGTAATCCGCTGTTGCTCTGCTCGCCGTCAAAACGCCGGCATCATAATCAGTTAAGTCATATTCTTTTACAAAGCGCTCAAATTTAACTGCTGGCAACTCTGGTAGGTCTTTTCTAACTGATTCTAAAAACTCATCCGTGATTTCTATTGGTAGCAAATCAGGACAAGGGAAGTAACGGTAATCGTTAGCTTCTTCTTTTGAACGCATCGAACGTGTTTCATGTTTATCAGGATCATAAAGACGGGTTTCTTGAACGACTGAACCACCGTCTTCGATAAGGTCTATCTGACGCTCTACTTCAAGATTGATTGCACGTTCAACGAACTTAAACGAATTGATATTCTTAAGCTCGGCACGAGTTCCATATTCTGCCTGTCCTTTTGGACGAACCGATACATTGGCATCACAACGGAAAGAACCTTCTTGCATATTGCCATCGTTGATTCCTAGGTATTGCACTAGCTCATGAATTTTCTTCATGTAAGCGACTGCTTCTTTTGCAGAACGCATATCAGGCTCAGAAACGATTTCTAACAGCGGAGTACCAGAGCGATTCAAATCGATGCCCGTCATGCCCGCATAATCTTCGTGCAAAGATTTACCTGCATCTTGTTCTAAATGCGCTCGTGTAACACCAACGCGTTTGGTATCACCGTTTTCTAAAGTGATATCCAAAAAACCAAGTTCTACAATTGGTTTATCAAACTGACTGATTTGATAACCCTGTGGTAAATCAGGGTAAAAATAGTTCTTACGTGCAAACACGTTGCCTCTACCAATGGGCGCACCAATAGCTAAACCAAACATAGCAGCCATTCTCACCGCTTCTGTATTTAGTACAGGTAAAACACCTGGCATCGCGAGATCAACTTCATTCGCTTGTGTATTAGGCTCTTGACCGTACTCGATAGACGAACCAGAGAATAATTTAGACTTTGTTGATAATTGGGCGTGAATTTCCAAGCCAATGACTGTTTCCCATTCCATATTATTTTACCTCCGTCGAATATTGCTCTGGCACTTTAGTATGCCAATCTGTCACTTCTTGATATTGATGAGCAACATTCAGGATCTTCGCTTCTTCAAAAGAATTACCGATAATTTGTAAACCTACTGGCATATTATTCGCCATCCCTGCTGGAATCGACATACCTGGTAAACCAGCTAGGTTTAATGCGATGGTATAAATATCACCTAAATACATGCTAATCGGATCGCTAGTCTTCTCGCCCAATTTGAAAGCAGTATCAGGAGCAACTGGCCCCATGATCACATCAATTTTTTCAAAGGCATTTTTAAAATCTTCACTGACTAATCGACGAATTTTTTGTGCTTTTAAATAATACGCATCATAGAAGCCTGCTGATAGCGCGTAAGTACCTGTCATGATTCTGCGCTTAACTTCACGTCCAAACGCTTCACCACGCGAACGCATATACATATCGGTTAGGTCTTTAGGGTCTTCACAACGATAACCGTAACGCACACCATCGAATCTAGAAAGGTTAGATGACGCTTCAGCCGGTGCAATAACGTAATAAGCAGGAATCGCCAAGTGTGTATTGGGCAAACTGATTTCAACGATTTCAGCGCCTAATTTTTTGTATTCTTCGATAGCAGTTTCTACGGCTTTTGCCACGTCGCTGTTTAGACCCTCTCCAAAATACTCTTTTGGCAAGCCGATCTTTAAACCAGCCAATGAATCATTTAAGGTTGCTGAATAATCTGGAACAGGAATATCAACAGAAGTTGAATCCTTAGGATCAAACCCAGCCATGGCTTGTGTTAACAAAGCACTGTCTGCAGCCGATGAAGCAAAAATACCTGCTTGATCCAAACTCGATGCATAAGCAATGATGCCGTAGCGAGATACACGACCGTAGGTTGGCTTAATGCCAGTGATACCTGTAAGCGATGCTGGTTGACGAATCGAACCGCCTGTATCGGTACCTGTTGCTACAGGACATAATTTTGCAGCCACAGCAGCAGCACTGCCGCCTGATGACCCACCTGGTACACGCTCTAAATCCCAAGGGTTTTTACACGGACCATAAAATGAATTTTCGTTAGAGGAACCCATCGCAAACTCATCCATATTGGTTTTACCCAACATTGGCATGCCTGCAGTTTTAAGCTTTTCGACGACTGTAGCGTTATACGGTGAAATAAAGTTATCCAGCACTTTTGAGCCTGCTGAAGTACGCACGCCATCGGTACAAAAAATATCTTTATGTGCCATGGGAATGCCAGTCAAAGCAGTTGCTGAGCCACTGGCTATTTGTTCATCGGCAGTTTTCGCCATCGTTAGCGCTTGCTCATCCGTTACTGTTATAAACGAATTAAGCTCTCCATCGAATTTATTAATCCGATCAAGGTAATGTTGCGTTAATTCAACACTAGAAAATTTACCTGTTTGCAATCCAAGGCTTAGTTCTGCAAGTGATTTATTGATCATTATATTATCCATACTCATAAACGTAGCCTCAATCCAGCACTTTAGGTACAAGAAACAACCCATCTTGTTGCAATGGTGCATTCGAC
>CALFUP010000204.1 GCA_937929875.1 uncultured Cocleimonas sp.
TAAAGAAATGCTAGAAGATTTAGTGGCTGCTGCCTTTAATGATGCGGCTCACAAAATGGCAGCAACCAGCAAAGAAAAAATGTCTGGACTGACAGAAGGAATGAATTTACCACCAGGAATGAAGCTACCTTTTTAAACCTATAAACTGAGAAAAATAACACTTTATGTCAAACCATCCTTCTGAGTCTTCACTCCTTAACGAACTTGTGAGCGCTTTAAAGTGTTTACCGAGTGTTGGCGCGCGTACTGCACAGCGGATGGCTTTTCATTTGCTAGAACATGATAGAGAGAAGGGTTTACAACTGGCTGCTGCAATGCAGAGTGCCATTGAAAATATTGGACATTGTAAGTCTTGTAGGACACTCACAGAACACGAGATTTGTAGAATTTGTTCTGACAAATCACGACAAATAAACACCTTGTGTGTGGTTGAAAACCCTTCTGATGTTCTAGCCGTTGAACAAGCAACAGCTTACCGCGGTTATTACTTTGTTCTAATGGGTAAGTTATCGCCATTAGATGGGATTGGTCCAGATGAAATAGGTTTGGATATTTTAGAAGCTCGTCTGCAAGCGGAAGATATTGAAGAGCTGATATTAGCCACAAATCCAACGGTAGAGGGAGAAGTCACCGCTCATTATATTAGCCAACTCGCTGATAAGCATAAGGTGAAAACGACTCGAATAGCACATGGAGTTCCTGTTGGCGGTGAGTTGGACTATGTTGATAGTGGTACCTTATCTCACGCCTTTGATGGCCGTCGTAACTATTAAGGTAGTAACTATTAAGTTTGTGCAAAAAGAATAACTTCAAATCATTTTCAAATAATGTCAACTCATCAGACCCACACTTACTACTTAATTGTGTTTTCCTTTAAATTAATAACTATGCTTTACTCGTTGTCCAATAAAAATAGTACAGTTCATTGAGCGCCTATGCTGTTGTGCATAGTAAAAATATGTTGAACCATCCGTGCTGATTTTTCCAAAGTCTTGTATTTAATCTAAGCGAAATGCTTGTATTCAGATAAGCCGAAATGACTATATTGAGCAAAGCCGTAATGACACCCCCACTTTTTGATGCTATTTACATAGATTATTCTTCGATTATTTCTAATGCACTACAACAAAAAGATATTCATGCATTTGATCTGATAACTTGTGTTCTGATAAAAACCTAATCTACAAAAACTAAAAAGCCCGTAAGTGAAACACTTACAGGCTTTAATTTACTTTGATTTACTAAACTTTTCTTTAATTAGAAAAGTAATAAATATTTAGTAAAAACTGGCAATTATTGGTTATCACGTCGACCATCATTCATTAACGCTTTAAGCAATGCGATACCCATTAATATCATCATAAAGGAGAATGGAACAGCTCCCACTATCATAGCCGACTTAATGGCATCTAAGCCTCCTGCAAGCAATAAGGCGGCAATTACAGAGCCTAAGATCAATCCCCAGATAATAATGTGCTTCTTACCCGCTTGCTTCTCAGAACCACCCGCGGCAATCGTATTGATTACTAGTACAGCAGAATCGGCAGAAGTAACAAGGTAAGTCAGTAGTAAAATAACAATAAGTACTGAGATGAATTTAGACATGTCTGAAGAAACCATGATGTTGATTACTTCATAAAGCTGAGCAGTCAAACTTTTAGCGAAGATAGCACCATTTGCACCTTGGTTTAATTCCATATCAATCGCTGTTCCGCCGAGTAAGGCAAACCAAAGGAAACACATCAGCGAGGGAGCAACAATAGCACCTACAACAAATTCACGAATAGTACGGTTTTTAGAAATACGCGCTAGGAATATACCTACGAATGGGGCGAATGCAATCCACCAAGCCCAATAGAATATCGACCACCAGCCTTGCCATTCACCAGGGCTGCCAGCGCCATCAGCAGGGAATACATTAAAGGTCAGTGCAGGTAGATTAACGATATAACTCAATAAGCCTTTTCCTAATACTTCCATAGCAAACATGGTTGAACCAAAGACAATAAAGAAAGCCAGTAAGCTGAATGACAACACCATATTTAAGTTACTTAACCACTTAATACCTTTGCCAACTCCTGAGAGTGCTGAAAGTGTTGAAGCAAACATAACTACGGCAAGAGCAACTAATAGTGAACCCGTCGAAGCAGACACTTTTCCGTCAGCAGCAGTGGTAATTAACCAATCAGCACCAGTGATGTTATAAAGACCCGATGAGAATGAATCTAAACCAAGACCAATGGTTTGTGCGATTCCTAAAATAGTGGCAACAATCGCAGTTATGTCTACTAAGTGACCTAGAGGTCCTGATAAAGACTTACCAAATATTGGCGTAAGCGTAGAGCGGATAGTTAACGGTAAACCGCGAGAATATGCAAAGAAAGATAGCGAAATACCAACCATTGCATAACATGCCCAAGCACCTAAACCCCAATGTAAGAAACTATATTTATAAGTAGAAGTAACAGCAGATGCTGTTTTAGGTTCAGCTAATCCATCAATAGCAGTGACTGTACCCGCTGCTACTGCATTAGCGTATTCTGTCCAAGCATTTGCCCCATCTGCTAAGGTTATATTGGCTGCCGCAAGTGCTTCTTTTATTGCTATCGCACTCATACGAATATCAGGATTGTCAGCAATATGCCACATCGGCTCTCCTGCAGCATATCCCAACATGCCGATACCAATACCAGCACCAAACATCATCGAGAACCAAGAGAAATTTGAAAACTCAGGTACACCATCGGCATCACCTAGTTTAATCTTTCCCCACTTAGGGTATACGGCAATGACAATACAGACTACGGCAAAAAAACCGATTGCGTAGGTATAATAATAGTTGAGGTTTGAAAAAGACCAGCTTTTCATATCCCCTAATACTTTACCTGCTGATTCAGGAGCAAAGACTGCCCAAATGACGATTAGTGCAATCGAAACTTTAGACAGTATCGCAACTATTTTATTGAAATCTTTATAAAAACCGGTCTCGGATGTTGTGATATCCAATTCGGTTAAGGGTGGTTTGAGAGCCATAATTTAACTTCCTTATTAAATGTTTAGTCTAATTTCTTGAATACGATCTTCAAATGAGTTGACCGTAATAAGAATAGAATTTGACAAAAAAACAGGATTTTTGCTAAAAAATTGATTTTAATGAGCTATCTATTCGAATTACTTTGAACAAAGTAACATCACGGTATGTAGGAGTCAAAAGACTAAAATTTAACTCTATTTGAGATAAACTTGATTAAATCGAGTTTTGCTTGAGTATTTCTAATAAATTATCTTTGATTTTAATTTTCTGTCATCGACGCGACAGATGTATTTAAACTATGGACAATTCTTCAATATAAAATAGATAGTTTTAAATTTGAGATACGTAAAATAATTCGACGTATCTCAAATAAATATTTCGTTATTTAGCTAGATGCTGCTTCAAACGGTAAATATTCAGGCTTCCATGCATTCTCAGATATTTTATTTTTATAATTATCAATAGTAATGTCTTCACGTGTTACTAAGTTTTCATCAAGCATGAGCTTTAGCACTTTTACAGTAATATCTTCACTGACTTGTTGAAGATCAGCAATTGGTGGATATATTCTGCCACTCTCTAGATAGTTTTCTACTGTATATTCCGCCAACGCATAAGCCGATTCGATAATCATTGAATCTGTTACTTCGGTACACTCTCCTAACACTGCAGCGTAACCTAAGCCAGGGAAAATGAATGCGTTGTTACCTTGACCAATTACATGTGTTTTAGCATTAATTAAAACATCAGGGAAAGGGCTACCAGAGGCCACTATCGGGTAACAGTTCTCTCTACTGGCATGAACATTGTTGCACCATTTGAAAATATCTTCTGGAATCGCTTCAATATTCGAGGTCGGGTTGGAAAGTGGGAAAATAATTGGATTATCTGATTGACGCGCCATGCCTTCGATAACAGCTTGAGAGAATAAACCTGAGACTCCAGTTAAACCGAGTATTGCGGTTGGATTGGCGTTTTCAATCACGTCTAATAAAGTAGGAATTTCACCGTCAATATTCCAGTCAGCGTAAGTATCTGCAAACTGCATAATTGGTTTTTTGTATTCATCAGGACTGATACCTTCGACTACTAAGCCGAACTCATCCATAATAAACATAACGCGTCTGGCTTCTTCACGCGATAAACCTTCACGCACTAAGCCATCTTGAATCACTTTAGCCACGCCAACGCCGCCAGCACCTGCACCTACGACAATTATCCGCTGGTCGACTAAGTTCTCACCTTTCATTTTGCAGGCACTTAATAAGCCAGCTAAAACTACAGCGCCTGTTCCTTGAATATCATCATTAAAACTAGGAATTTCTTTTCTGTAGCGTTCAAGAACTGCATAAGCGACATCTTTAGCGAAGTCTTCCCACTGAATGATCGCTTTAGGCCATCGTTTTTTTACTGAAGCGACGAATTTATCTAGCATCGCAAAATATTCATCACCTACTAAGCGAGGTTCTCTTACGCCTAAATAGCCAGCTTCATCACGTAAGTCTTCACGATCTGTACCTACATCAAGATCAACTGGCAATGCGTTAAGAGGACTTAACCCACCGCCTGCGGTATATAGCGCCATTTTGCCAATACATATTGCAAGACCACCGTGACCTTGATCACCAATTCCGAGTATTGCTGATGAGTCGGTTGCGACAATCATTCTCACGTCGTTCCAAGGATAATTGGACACAATATCATCCGCACGAGAAATATTATTTGCAGTGAACGTTAAGCCACGAGGAGATCTATAAAGGGAACTGTACTTCTGAACCGCTTTACCCACTGTTGGGGTATAGATAATTGGCATCATTTCTTCTAGATGCGCCGAGATTAAAGCAAAATAGAGTACTTCATTACGTTCTTGAACTGCGCGTAAAAACTGATACTTCGCTAGATCATCAGGCTCATTTAAATAACCGTTGTAAAGACGAATGACTTGATCTTTTAAGGTCACTACTACCGGAGGCAAAAGACCTTCTAGGCCTAATTCAATACGCTCTATCTCCGTAAACGCAGTCCCTTTATTTAATGCGGTTAAACGGAGTACTTCAATCCCTCGCGAATATACTTCTAAATATTTTCCATTGTCATTACTTTTTACATCAAAGAAACGACTCTGTGATAGGGACGATGCTTGGGAAACTGGGCTCATTTTTTTATGCTTGCTCGCGTTTTAATTGATAACGATATTGGTGTAATAAAGGTTCGGTGTAACCATTAGGTTGTTTTGCACCTTTGAGTGCTAAATCTAGTGCCGCTTGAAATGCAATTCCATCAAAACCTGGTGCCATTGGATTATACAAAGGATCATTTGCATTTTGGTTGTCAACCAGTACTGCCATACGTTTGAATGCTTCCGTTACTTGTTTTTCAGTACATATTTGATGATGCAACCAATTGGCTATAATTTGGCTAGAAATACGTAAAGTCGCTCTATCTTCCATAAGGCCAATATTGTGCGTATCCAGCACTTTAGAACAACCAACACCTTGATCTATCCAACGAACAACGTAACCAAGAATACTCTGCGCATTATCATTTAGTTCTGCAGCAAGTTTTTCTTCACTCAATTCATAATCTACAGGCATTAATGGTATCTTTATTAGATCATCAATGGGAGTACTTTTACGCTCAGAAATAGCATCTTGAACAACTGACACTTTCACATAGTGGTAATGCATAGCATGTAAAGTGGCTGCAGTAGGAGAAGGAACCCAAGAACAATTAGCTCCAGATAATGGATGTCCTATTTTTTGCTCTAACATATCAGCCATCATATCGGGCATAGCCCACATACCTTTACCAATTTGTGCTTTGCCTTTTAATCCACAAGCCAGGCCACTATCTACATTTCTATCTTCGTAGCTTTTTATCCAAGGCTCTTTCTTGATCTCTTCTTTTGGTAAGAATGGACCAGCTTCCATACTTGTGTGTATTTCATCCCCTGTACGATCAAGGAACCCAGTATTAATGAAGATTAAACGTTCGCGCGCTTCGTAAATACAGGCGCGAAGATTACAGCTGGTGCGTCTTTCTTCGTCCATGATGCCAATTTTCATGGTGTTTCTAGGTAGGTTTAATGCATTTTCGATGGCGCTAAATAAATCGACTGTGAAACGAACTTCTTCAGGCCCGTGCATCTTAGGCTTCACTACATATTGACTATTTTGACGTGAGTTTTTGTAGGGGCTATTTCCTCTGAAGTCATGAATTGAAATTAAGGCGGTGATTACACCATCCATTATGCCTTCCGGAATGTTTTTACCGTCGTAGGTAATCGCATCAGTCGTCATCAAATGACCTACGTTACGTACTAATAATATACTTCTGCCAGAGAGTACTAATAATTTTCCATGCAAATCATCATACTTACGATTTGGGTTTAACTTACGTGTGATTGTTTTGCCATTTTTTTCAACGGACTCTTCAAGGTTCCCTTTCATTAAACCAAGCCAATTCTTGTAGACGAGTACTTTGTCCTCAGCATCAACTGCGGCGACAGAATCTTCACAATCTTGAATGGTGGTTAAGGCTGATTCTAAAATAACATCTTTGACACCAGATTTTGAAAGTTGACCAATGTTAGAATTAGGATCAATCTGAATTTCGATGTGTGTTCCATTGTGTAAAAATAATAGACACAAAATATCATCTTTTTCTGTATACCCTATAAAGGCGTCAGTGTTTTCTAGTTCTGTTGCTACGCCATTTTCAAGAGTAATGGCCAACCCTCTTTTTTTACCAGTTTCACCCGTTAATTCATAAGAAGCGACATGAGTATGAAATCCAAACTTTAAAGGTAATGCTCGATCTAGAAATTCATTCGCTAATGAAATAACCTTTTCGCCGCGTTTCTCGTTAAATTTTTTCCCTTTAGCATATTTCCCTTTATCAGGAATGATGTCGGTACCGTAAAAAGCATCGAATAAACTCCCCCATCTAGCGTTTGCAGCATTTAGCGCAAAACGGGCGTTATTAATCGGTACAACTAATTGCGGGCCAGCGATGGTTGCAATTTCAGGATCTATATTCTCGGTACGTATATTGAAACGAGGACGGTGCTCAGGTTTTTTTACAATAATATAGCCAATATCACTCAAAAACTGTTTATAGGCTGTTGCATCAAATGGTTGGTCACGGTTATCAATATGCCACGCATCAATTTTTGTTTGGAATTCATCACGGATATCTAACAGTTCTTTATTTTTAGGGATGAAATCTTGAAGGATATCTTGAAAAGAATTCCAAAAATTTTCTACTTCGATACCTGTTCCAGGAATAATGTCATTAACGATCAGGTCATATAAGCCTTGATCGATAGTTAATTTATCTTTCCTAACTGTTGTCATGTTTATCCTTTTTTCTTTGATGCTGATTCGTATAAGATTTTTGCTAAATAGTATAGGCTATTGCGTGTCACTCTATCCATAATATTTCACATCATGGAACGATATAATCTAATTTATTTTTAAATAGTTTTTATAAGTTATTCCTATTTTTATTAGCGACTTATACAAATAAGTGTGAATGTTTAGACAAATGAATATAGTTGCTTCTCTTTGCTTGAGATTACTTTTTATTTATAAAGTAGAAAATGCACCGTAGAAGAATCAATATAAATAACGTATTAAAAAGTAGGGGGGTGTCATTTCGGCTTTGCTCAATACAGGCCATTCGACATATTCGACTCTGCTCAGTACAAGTGCTTAACATATCTGTCATTTTATGGATATTTCAATATACAATGACCGTTCTATCGTACTGTAAGATTTGCATTATATGGAAATATCTCAAGACATCGCTGAAAAAATACTGAAAGGCTTTGATAAGCATTTTACAATATTTAATGAAATCACAGCTCAAGCACAGCAACGATTTGAAGCTGCTGATTGGAAGTCGGAAAGGGATGCGTCAAGGCTAAGAATACAACTTTATGATAAGCGTGTGGGTGAAACCGTTGCTGAAATTAAAAGTAAGTTTGAGTTGTATCCGATGGATAAAGCTATTTGGACAAAAGTAAAATCCGATTTCATACTTTTATTACAAGACCAACAGCAACCAGAGTTGGCTGAGTCTTTTTTTAACTCTGTATTCTGTCGGGCTTTTACTCGTGAGCTATATACTTCTAGCTTCATCTTTGTTCGCAATGCTGTTTCAACTGCGTATATAAATTCTGAAGTCCCCACGTATGAAGCTTATTACCCTGCCAATACTGGTTTTTTTAGTTCGATCACTAATATTCTTACGCATTTTGATTTAGAAATTCCTTTCGAAGACTTTAATCGTGATAAACGTTTTATAACGCGCTCTATTTGTAGAATATTTAATAAAGGGAATCGTACCGCTGAATTGAATTTTCAATATCAGGTAATAAATGCCTTATTTTATCGCAATAAAGCCGCGTATATCGTCGGCAAAGCTGTAAATGGTCACGATGTTTATCCTTTTGCGATTCCACTATTAAATAATGAAAAGGGTGAAATATTCACTGATGCTTTGTTGATCGGTGAAGATTCCGTGTCACAGCTATTTGGGTTTTCCTATGCTTATTTTATGGTCAAGCATCCCGTTCCCTCTGCAATTGTCGACTTTTTACAATCATTAATGCCAAGACGTAAACGAGAAGGTTTATATTCAGCGATTGGTTATCAGAAGCATGGAAAAACTGAATTTTATCGCGGTTTTTTACATCATTTGGATTACTCAGACGATAATTTAATTTTAGCTCCTGGAATTCCTGGGATGGTGATGTCAGTATTTACTTTGCCTTCTTATCCTTATGTATTTAAGGTGATTCGTGATTATTTCGCACCACCCAAAGAGATTACTCGCAAACAAGTTGAAGATACTTACCAGTTAGTAAAACAACATGACAGAGTAGGGCGTATGGCGGATATGCTCGAGTTCTCTGCCGTAGTTTTGCCTTTG
>CALFUP010000205.1 GCA_937929875.1 uncultured Cocleimonas sp.
AACTCTATTCGTGCCAATTAATTTAGGCTGGTTAAAATTCCCCATATCTTCTCCAAACCTTCATTGAAATAGATTCACTATTACCCCTCGTTTTGAAAAATATACGAGAAATTTTTCCTGCGCCTAATTTTAATTAACTAGAACAGAGCTTCTGTAGTAACGCCGAGTTAGGACAAAAGATGAATTCCATACAGCCACTTATCCAATAAATTCAATCATTTAAATAAAATCAATTATCATGGATATATAAATAACTTATAAAAAATCCTATGAAAATTGCACCTCTACTGATCGCGCTTAGTTTATTGCCTTTAAGTTTTGCATCTCATGCAGAATCAAAAAATCACTCCCCTGGCAAGATTATGTCTATGGAGTCTGTTCAGAGTAAAAGTGATGAATTACTCAAAAAATTTAACGACCTCGAACTTTCAAAGCAACGAGGTCTGTTTGTAGGTTTGATTATTAAAGAGCAAACAGACTTGATCCGAATTTTCTCAGAATCTGGTTTCGACTTTAACTATCTACGCAAAGGTGAATCACCTCTTCACATAGCTATTAAGGTAGAAAACCTAGAAATAATAAAGCTTCTCATCGAGAAGAATGCGGATATCGAGTTTAAAAACAAAGATAAAGAAACAGCGTTAAAGAGCGCTATTAGAACTGAAAACGTTGAGATTGTTGAGTATTTAATTAATCAAGGAGCTGATGTTAATGTTTCTGGTAAAAGCGATTCGGCTCCGATTACTACGGCTGCTTTTAAGGGCAATAAAGCAATCATCGAGTTATTAATTAACAATGGTGCTGATGCTAATTTTCTGCAAGCTAAAAATGGTTGGTCTTTACTGCATTATGCTGCCCATTATAATCACCCAGAGCTTGTAGATTTTTATATTGATAGCGGTATTAAAGTCGATGCTCGATCTAAAAAAGGTTGGAGTCCATTGGCCCTAGCAAGTGACAAAGGACACCTTGAGGTTGTAACAAAACTTTTAGCTCATTCTGCTGATCTTGAACTCCCCACGAAGAGTTCAAAATTTACACCCTTACTATTAGCTGCTGATGAGGGTCATACCGAAGTTGTTAAGACTTTACTAAAAGCGGGAGCGAATATTGAGAGCGAAAATAAAAATAAGCGAGATGCTCTGTGGTTAGCGGCTAATAGTAGTCATAGCGAAACGGCAAAATTTTTGCTGACCAAAATAAGTGATAAAGATAAGGTGTTTTTAAGAGCAAGTCACAAAGGTGACTTTGAAGTTATTAGAACATTATTAAAAGCAGGTGCTGATGTTAATGCACGTTCTGATAAAGGCTCTACTGCCTTGCATATGGCGGCACGTTATGGTCATTTGAATATTGTTAAGTTATTGCATAAAAACGGTGCTGATATTCATTCGGTTGCTACGAAAAAACAAGACACCCCATTGATGCGAGCTGCTGGTTGGGGCAAAAAAGATGTGTTGAAGTATTTAGTCGAGCAAGGTGCTGAGGTTAATGTTAAATCTCAAGCTGGATGGACTGCCGCACTTTCGACTGCACGACATCATTCTTTAAAATCTCTTAAGTTGTTAATTGCCAATGGTGCAGATATTCACGAAAGTACTAACAATGGTTGGACTATTTTGATGGTCGCCATTAAGGGTAAAAAGAGAAAAACCATTGAGTTTCTTTTAAATCAAGATTTAGATTTAGCGATTAAAAATAAGAAAGGGCAAACAGCCTTAGATATTGCGATCAAATTTAAAGATAAGGAAATCATTGAAATGATTAAGAATAGGAAAACGAATCAGCCTGTTATTTCTAAGGCGTAGTATTTCAAGCGTTGCTTTTAAGGTATTAACGAATTAACGAATGAATAAAGGGGATCAGTACACTTTAAATGGTTATTCGCTATCTGAAGTCAAAACATATAGTTCATCGAATTTATAATAGGATGAATGATTAATTAACCTCTTATCGTAACTAAGCAATGTAACACTGACACCCAAGCCAAGAATCTATAAAATACGCTTCTTTTTTGTATCAGACAGCGCATAGATATGGACGTAGAAGCACAAACAACTATTGCTGAAAAGCAAGCTTTTCAAATTACCTTGCGCTCAGTTCCGCGTGATACAGAAAGCGGGCATGATATAGGCGTAATGCCTTTGTTAGAAAGAGCGCTATTGCTCGCTGAGCTTTCGATGATTGCCTATCTGCCACCTAAAGAAACCGAAAAAGCGGCACTTCGCCTTGGCTTTACAGAAACCACTTTTTACAATAACGATGGCTCGCAAGCTTACTCATTTGCTAATGAGCAGGATATCGTTATCGCGTTTCGTGGCACTGAACCCAATGAATGGAATGATATAAAAGCGGATATCGACGCGACCAAAGCACTGGCGGAAACGGTCGGGCATGTGCATCGTGGTTTCAAAAAAGAAGTCGATGATGTTTGGCCGATGCTAGAAAAAATGTTGATTTCGCATAAACAGAATTTGGTAAAAAAACTTTGGTTTACAGGACATTCACTAGGTGGTGCGATGGCATCGATTTGTGCCGGCCGTTGCTTGCTCTCACATATCGACACACAACCCGAACAAGTGCATACCTTTGGAAGCCCTCGCGTTGGCACAAAGCGCTATATCAACCACGCTAAAATCGATTACTTTCGCTGGGTAAACAATAACGACATCGTTACACGCACCCCACCCGCATGGCTAGGCTATCGTCATTCGGGTAAGGAAATGTACCTTAATGCACAGGGAAAGCTAACTGAATTAAACAAGGTACAACGCAAAGCAGATCTTTGGAAAGGCTTTGTTTTAGGGTTAAAGAATAGAGAGCTTGATCACTTTAGCGACCATTTAATCGATCGTTATGTTGATTATATTTATAAGGAAGTGGGTTCTAGCTCGGCTGAATAAAATAGTTAAAAAGTAGGGGGGTGTCATTGAGCTTCCCCCCCGTTTCCACGGACAAAACAAAAAAGCCCCTAAAAAGGAGCTTTTTTAATTCTGTAAACATTCTCGTAAGATGTTTATGAGTTGGATCGCAACGCGGAGTTGGATCAAAAGATGATCACCCTACCTAACCCAATTAGGCAACTCGGGTAGATCCTCATCATCTGGCGGATTAGTTGCACCATGATCTTTCAGGTTTTTTGATAGTTTGGCTAATAAACCTGCTTCACTTGCGGCATCTGCAATCTCATCAAATGTGGCTTTTCCTACGCCATTGAAAATACCGTCGTCTGCAAAGTCATCGCTTAGTAATAATAGTTTGGTTGCATCTCCACCGATTGCAAGAAAGCCGCCCGTAAATAAGAGTAGGTTGGCGTTGTCCTCTCTATAGTTGCTTTCACCGTCAGTTACGCTGAGTTTTTCTGCACCACGATCCTCGTCATCAGAAACACGTTTTAAACCGAAGACTGACTTCAGGTTTGATTGTGCTGTGCGCCATCCTTTATACAGGGTTTTGCCATCATGGACTCTTTCAAAGGTTCGCGCTGCGGCTAGGTGAGTAAAGAGGTTGATATTGGCTCTGTCGTTAAAAATCTCCTTATCCACTACTGCGTCTAAGCTAAGAGAATGGTCACTATAATCTCCCGTGTATTCGTTGAAATATCGACCTGAAACGCTTAATTCTATCCAGCCACTTGGGATGCCTTTGAATGAGAATTTACCTTCTGAATTTGAGATTTGCTTATCATCGTCATCATAGCCGTTGTGATCACCATCATAATCGAGGCTGTAAAGATAAACGCTTGCACCTTCTTTAAAAGGCCCTTTTTGCGC
>CALFUP010000206.1 GCA_937929875.1 uncultured Cocleimonas sp.
AGAGACTTCGACTAGCTTGTCCTTTGCTCATTCGTCTTTTAGATACGATTTTAAGCCCAATAAACAATGCAGGTGTTTTCGAAGGAAATACAAGTACCGTTAGGCATAACACAGTGATAAATAATGATGCTTAAAATTCTATCACTTCATAAACCCAAGGTTCTTCTGATTGAAGTTAGCTAAATTCGGCAACATAACTTCCTGTTCTGCACGAGTTATTCCCATCCAGTCTGCTAATGTTGCGCCCAATTGAGCAACTGCGGTGGTGGGTATGATTCGTCCTGCAAAATTATCATCATCACCTGCATCATCGGGGTTATTACTTGCAGCGAAACTAGGGAAACCCCCATAGATTTGACCTCCTTTAACAGCACCACCCATAACTAAGCTGTGTCCCCCCCAACCATGATCTGTTCCATCGCCATTGCTGGTCAATGTCCTGCCGAAATCTGAAGCGGTAAAAGTAGTGACGTTATCTGCTTTACCCATTCTGTCTATAGATGCTTGAAAGCTTGTTAATGCTGAATTTAATTCAGTCATTAATGGCACAAGTCTTTCGTTTTGATTGCTGTGTGTATCCCAGCCACCTAAGCCCACAAAGAATATTTGTTTGCCCATATTGAGTTGCTCACGGGCAGATATCATTCTTGCGACTAAGTGCAGTTGTTGCTCCAAGCGTCCTGTTGGACTGAAGTCGGCGACTGGATTATCTCTGATCGCATCGGATAAGCCATTGGCGGTATTATCAGCGCGAGTAATTGCATGCGCGACTTGCTGTTTAAAAAATGAACCTTGTTCTGCTTTACTCTCGTTTAATAAAGCTTCTAGAGTGTTTTTGGTTGAGCTTGAAGGACTAAGCCCTCTCATTTGCACGATATCCGCATTTGGATTAAGACTAATATAGTTTTGTTGAAGGTTATTTAACCATTTGTTTGAGCCAGCAGTGGAGATTGATGTCGCAATAGTAGAACTAGAATTACACTCAGTAATGCGCTGAGCGATTGAACCACCCCAACCAAAGGAGTCGGCTAAATTGCCACTGCCTGTTTGCCATAACTTTTGTTGTGCATCATGAGCGAATAAACTTTGCGGAAGTGACTTTGACGCATTGAAATCTGATTTAGTCGTGGGTCTGATTAAATTACCTACATTGCTCACTACAGCAAGTCGTTCGTTTTGATATAGATCATGCAATCCAGGCAGTCGCTTATTAAAACCAAATGCACCTTGTACAGCATCGTTACTGGATAATAAATTTTCTCTTGAGACAGCCATATTGCCTCTGGTTGTAGCGTATTCGTTATAAGCACTTCCACCTGGAACAACAAAGTTATAACTATCTGCACCCCCTAATAAAAACACACAGACTAAAGATTGTTGTTGATTACAATCAGCAGAAGCCGAGCTACTTAAAGCTGATCCTAATATAGTGCCAGAAAGTAGGGGGGTGTACTTTAGAAATGGAAATACACCGATATTTTTAAGAAATGATCGTCTTGAGGCATTATTAATATATTTACGTTTTGTCATTTTATGCCCTTTATTCCTGTACCATAAATTGTGCAGATGCGATGATCAAAAAGATCGCTTCTTGCGCTCTTTCAGTATTGTCGTTAATCGTATTAAGGTGATTGGTGATAATCGTTTTCTTGGCGTTGCTTAACTCTCCTGCCAGTAGTAACTTATCCAAATAATTCACTAGGGCAGAGGAGTTCGAGGCTAGCTGAATTGGTTTATCAATATTGATTCTGGAGGCAATATCCCAGCCGTCATTATTCTGATTATTGAACGCATAAATTTGAGTTCTCAATGCATTATGTATCGATGCGATATTCGCCTCAGTCATAATCTGCATCTCAGGAGCGAACAACCCTGAGTTGCTAGACAAAAGATTATCAGGTGAATAAAAATTGAAAATAGAAGGAGCTTTTAATATTGCTTGACCAAAGACTTCATCTAAACCTTCATCAGCTTTGTCGTACAGACGATAAACACCATCAGTAACGCCTGCGCCTGGCTGTACATCAAATGCGCGCCATAATTGAGAAAGCTGCAACAAAGGTTCTTTCACTTTGCCGAAATTAGGGTTTTCAGCTTTTCCGTTAATGGCTTCTTTATCTAACAAAATAGCTTTAATAACCGCGCCTAAATCACCTCTAATGCCTTGCCCATTATCATTGAATGTAATCGCGACTCTTTCGATATATTCTGGGCTTGGGTTACTGGTAGTGAGCTGTTGAATTAATAACTTACCGAAGAAAGGCCCAACGTTTGGGTGATTGAAAATATTATCTAAAGCCGCTTTCAAATCATCTTCAGTAGCTGTTGCTGAGTTAGCACTACTAGCAAGTTGGAAGCCATTTAATAGCGTTTTTGCAGAAGTGTCATGGAATGACTCACCTGTTGGAGTGTCGTCATCAGCCACCATTGGGATTCTTTTATCATAAGTAGTGAGTCCGTTAGATACCCAAATACCTGCTGAGTCTGCAAAGTTCCAGCCTGTGAATACTTTGGCGAAATCTTCGATCGTTTTTTGTGTGTAAGTAGGTATTGGATTGCCCGCAGGAAGAGCT
Source organism: uncultured Cocleimonas sp. (assembly GCA_937929875.1). Taxonomy (GTDB): domain Bacteria; phylum Pseudomonadota; class Gammaproteobacteria; order Thiotrichales; family Thiotrichaceae; genus Cocleimonas. The sequence continues at coordinate 2,574 of CALFUP010000206.1, forward strand.
TCACCTCGATTATTAAGCTCATAAAGCCCGATAGAAAAAAGCTGCAAAACTTCTCTAGCATAGTTTTCATCAGGTCGAATTCTTAAGCCAGGATTAGCTTTTTGATTGCGCACCATACCTAAATATATTCCCATAGTAGGATGCAAGGTGACCTTCTCTAATAACTCTCGATAATTGCCAAAAGCATTTTTAGCGAGCATATCGTAGTAGTTTGTGACCGCATATTGAGAGTTACTTAATTCATAGTCTCGATCTGATATTACAAAAATTTGACTTAGGGCAAAAGCGACGCGTTGTCTTAATTGATCATTACCTTCTAAAATATTCTTCCACCAAATATGATGCCGCGTGGATTTTAAACTGCCGTTGGAGTTGGCTTCTACGTAAGGCTGACTCAGAGAAACGGGTAGTGAGATTTGTTGATCAACCCATGCAGATAGATTGTTCTGTGACACTAAATGATCAATTGCTGTTTCTGAAGGTCCGAAAGTTGCTTGAGTTAAAAGCTTGGCTGCAATTTTTGGTGTAACGGTTATTGATGCAGCATAGTCATCGTTACTATTATTTTCATTTGCAGTGTTTGTATGGGTATCAGTTGAATCTTGAGAGTTGTCGCTATTCTGATCATTTGAATTATTAGTATCACTTGAATCAGATGAGTTGGAAGTATTATCAGTAACGGTTGAACTGTCATGACTTCCACCACCACAGGCTGTTAGAAACAAGACTAAGAACGACAGTTGTAAAATTCTCATACAAGACCTTTTTAGGTATTTGATATTTGTTAATTACCAACACATTCGATGAAAAATATGTCAAAAAGTAGGGGGGTGTCATTTTGGTTTCACACAATACAAGCTTACGGCTATGCTCGGGAATTTTGTTTGACTAGCAAAGCAGAACTGTCTTTATTGAAATAGTTGCTAGTCGTTAAGGGTCAATGAAACCTAATGTAATGTTGATTACTTTCTGACCAATACCTTATACATTGGTTCATTGATAAAATTTATTCAAGCAAAATTATCTTCATAAGCGAAGAGTCAGGATTGTTTAATATCAACTTTCAGAAGATAGTATTAATAAACGATACTTAATGTTTATATATATCTAACTATTTTATTTTTAGTATCTAAATATTCTCTTTCATTTAATCTCCGTTACGTCCTTACGCACTTCGTGATCGACATAATTTGACTTTCAGGAGAATTGAAATGAAAGCTTTTTTCAAAAATAAAGTAGTACGAAAAATAATTAATGGTGTTCTGGCAATTGCCACGGTGGGAATTATCGCACTGGGTGCAACCACCTCAGTCATGGCTGCAGGTTTAATGACACCTGTAGATTCAAGCAAATCAGCGTTATCCATCAAGTCGCATCATGTCAATGTGACTATCGAAGATGGTTACGCAGTTACCGAGGTCGATCAAACCTTTAGCAATCCACATCAACAGGATTTGGAGGCAACATATAGTTTTCCTGTTCCTGAAAAAGGTGTGGTGTCAGAGTTCACCATCTGGATTGATGGCAAGCCAGTGATTGGTGAAGTTTTAGAAAAACAAAAAGCGAAACAACTGTACGAAGCAGAAAAAGCTGCAGGCCGTGATGCTGGATTAACCAGCAAGGTTAAACATTACCGTTTTGAGGTAAAAGTCAGCCCAGTACGTGCGCAACAGGATGCACGCATTCGTTTGGTATATATGCAAGCCGCTGATATCGATAACAGCATGGGTCGTTATGTGTATCCGTTAGAAGAGGGTGGCACAGATACTCAAGCAGATGCTTTTTGGTCTTATGACCCTAAGGTTAAAGAAGACTTTTCATTCAATGTGAATTTGCGTTCTGGTTACCCAGTGAATGGCGTGCGTTTACCTGCGCATTCACAAGCGACTATTACACAAACTAGTTCACAAGAATGGATGGTGAGTTTAGGTAATACAATTCATAAAACACCCATTGTTAATGATGACGAGGCTGAGACACAAACAACTGATAAGTTTGCAACACTTGCGGCAGATTTAATCAAATCAGTTCAAAATAAGGCTATCAGTAATGCTGAAATCGCCGTTGTTGAGTCAAACGAGTCTTCGTCAGCAGTAACAAGCGCAGCTGCTACAACACTAGATAAAGACATCGTTATGTATTGGCGTTTAGCACCGAATCTACCAGGTTCGATTGATCTTGTGACCCATCGCGAAGCGGGTGCAAAGCGCGGCACCTTTATGATGACGTTAACTCCAGGCGATGACCTTGCAACAATCACAGAAGGTCGTGATTGGGCGTTTGTACTTGATATGTCGGGTTCAATGAGCGGTAAATATCAGACTATGGTTGATGGTGTTCAACAAGCCCTAAGTGGGCTTAATCCTGAAGATCGTTTTCAAATTATTTTATTTGATGATTCAGTAGAAGATTTAACACAATCTATCTGGATGAATGCTACCCCTGAAAATGTAATTAGATGGACAAATGCCTTAGCCGCAACCGGTCCGCGTGGTGGTACAAATATCTATGCAGGTTTAAGCAAAGCACTGAAGAATCTAGATGCTGATCGAACAGGCGCAATTGTATTAGTCACTGACGGTGAAGCGAATGTAGGTGTTACCGAAAAGAAGGAATTCATCAAGCTAATGTCGGGTCACGATGTGCGTTTATTTACTGCAGTAATGGGCAATGGTGCAAATCGTCCGATGCTAAATGCAATGACTGAAGTATCAAACGGATTCGCTGTAAGCGTATCGAATAGCGATGACATCTCAGGCAAGATCAAAGAATTCACCAGCAAAGTAACGCATCAGGCAATGCATGATCTTGAGCTAGATATCCGTGGTATTAAAACTGCAGATATGACACCTGAGAAAATCACTAGTCTATACCGTGGTGAGCAGTTAGTCGTATTTGGTCACTACTGGGGCTCTGGCGAAGCAGATGTTGAGCTGAAAGCCAAAGTATCAGGTGAAAATAAGTTGTACAAGACGAGGTTTTCCTTCCCAGAAAATGAGACGAGCAATCCAGAAATCGAGCGTCTTTGGGCTTATGCAAAAATTCAAGACCTAAAGAAACAGATCGATTACCTAGGTTCAGATGCTGACTTTAAAAGCGCAGTGATTGATATCGCGGTCGAGAATAGTTTAGTGACTGATTACACTTCAATGATCGTCATGCGTGACGAGCAATTTGAAGCTAACGGCATTGAACGTAAAAACAAAGCTCGAGTAGCAAAAGAGAAAACTGCTAAAACACAACGCGCTCAAACACCAGTGAAATCCCATCGAATAGATACTTCTCAACCAGCATTTACGTCTAATCGTTCATCGCATGGTGATGGCGGTGGAGGTGTTTTTAATCCATTGATGTTGTTGCCGTTTGTGTTGTTAGCGGTGTATAGAAAAAGAAATGCATCAAAATAATTGGTGATGTAATTCACATTTATTAAATAGCTACACTAGAAAATACTAAATTGAATATTTTTACTTTAGAAAGAGATACTTCCTGAAAAGTACTAATAGTTTTTCCTTTAAAAGACCTAAGGTAAAAATTTAAATTTATAAAGTAAACATTAAAGCCGAAGCCAAGCATGGAGCGATATGAAATTGATTAGGATGTTCAAAAATATGTTTAACTTTTGGTTGTTTTGGTTGTTCTCTTAGTTCTTGTTAATACGGTGGATATTTTTTAACTCTTTTAATCCTCACTACCTAATGAGTTATTTTCTGGTCTAAGTTTTTTATAGTCAAAAGCTAGTGAGGTAAAGGGCTTGAAGATAAAAAATTAACTTTTGTGATTTACATCACAGATAAGAATATTGATTTTTATTAAGCTAGATTGAAATCAAACAAGGAGATAGTAAACATGAAATACATAGCTTTAATATTATTACTCAGTACTAACTTATATGCTGGAGATTGGTATGCTGACCAAGATACAAAGACGCACGAATGGAGAGTTCTAGATGGTCATAACAATAGAGCGGGAACGCAAAGTATATCTGCGAAAAATGAAAAAACTGCGAAAAAATTAGCCAAAGATCTCAATAAGATCAAAAAGAAAGAAGGTAAGAACAAGGATAAAAAAGAAGATTTTATGAATGGGGAAGGTTGTGATAACCCATTAATTACTTGTTAAACCCATTTGAATTCTAAATATATGAAAAGGTGAAAATCATGAAAAGGTTAATTTCAATGTTAGTTTTATCAATACTTTGTTGTGGGACAGTAGCACAAGCTAGTGATTGGGTAACCACTTATGATGTTATGAAACATCAATATAAATTGAGTGATGGAGATACCAATTTATTTTTCGATACGGAGAAAGGGGCCAAAAAAGCCGAAAAAAAATTAAATAAAAATGAGAAGAAAAATAAAAAAGCAGCCGACAAGAAAAAAGATAAAAAAGAAGACTTTATGAACGGAGCGGGTTGTGATGATCCATTAATTCTTTGTTAATGTGTCCCGTCCTGAAATAAGTTGACGGTTAATTAAAGAGCCAGTTTTATTATAAGCTGGCTCTTTTATGCACCTGATTTGGAATAAGTTAGTAAATGGAGGGAAGATACAAGAAGTAAGGTTTCGTAATGTAACTTATAATGATAGTGCTACATGCAGAACTTCAGTCGGTCAAAGCTTGATAAATACAAAAAAACCTTGAACTTAATGAATTTGAGATTAAGTTTAAGTTATTCATTTTAGGAAAAACTCAATGGAGTGACGATTATCGTTCGAGGACTATCAAAGTCAATAATGCTACCTGCACATCGAATAGAGTCTATGGAGGTACATATTGGAAAATTGATCTTAATCCAATTATTCCATGGTGAAAATATCAGGTAGAGTATTAGCTTGAAGCTATAAGTTATATTGCATTTGCTAGCGTTGATAAGATAAAAATGAGTTCAATGTATTAAGTAATACGGGACCCCCCTGCTCAAAAAACATTAAAATCTGATAGTGCTATGTTAGTGCATAATGACAGTATCTAATTTTGTATCAGTTATAATCAAATATAAAAATTATTATGGGTTTTGCTTAAATTATGGACAGTCTTTTTCTTTTAACTATCGGGTTTATTTTTCTCGGTGCTTTGTTATCCAATGTAATGAAGTGGAGCAATAAAGATCGTGTTCTGAAAGATCTACATAACTTTCACTCAACGATTGAAATGCAAGATGGAAAGGAGGTTTGGGGAAAGACCCATGTCTATGCCAATGGTATGGAGCTGCATTTTTCACGCTCTGCAACAAATTCTATGGGTGATCCTATAACCTCATTTATTTTTTATGGAGCGGATATCGATAAAATTCGTACCATTTTTAGAAACCATAGTGAATTATCAAAAGAAAAACAGTTAATTAGAAAAAAAGAAGTTGCTCGCGTTACCAACCCTGATTTGTATCACAAGACTAAACGCAAAATAAGAATATTTTTTAATGTATTTAACGATGCGATTGGTGAAGCGCTTAATGTATTTTTAAGCCGCATGAAAGGCTCTAAAGCGGGCGGTGTTTTATCATCACAGGGTGATTACATAAAAAAAATGGGGACTACTGCTTTGTCGTCTAGTGGCAATGAATATGATCCGATTCTAGAATCTTATATTAATAGGCGTGTAGGAGTGAAGCTTGAAGATGAACATGGCCAAAATGAATATTGTGGCTTTTTAAAGGAGTACTCCTCTGCTTGGTTATCGGTATTGGACTGCAGTGTTACACATACTCATGAAATCGACTTAGATGATTTAAAACGTCTTGAATTACAACGTGATATGGATTTTAGTTATACTTTGTATGAAGAGAAAGAAGGTGTTTTTGCATTGGATGTAAAAATTGATTACTTCGGTAAGGAGCCACTAAAGCTAATAGGTGTGAAAGGTGGAGATGATGATAAAGATGTCGCTGAAAACACTAGGGATTACCAACACAAATTAAATAAAACGTTGAAGCAGGGTGATTCACTATCATTTAAGCTGAAGAAATTACCTACTGAAACGTTTATCGAACTGGACAAAGCAATTCTGCCTTTGTCATTTGCAATGATTTCAGAATCACGTAGAAAAAGTAACTTACCGGAAGATTATTTTACTCAACAAAAATTCCTGCCTGAGATTAAATTAGAAATCGAATCCACCCATATCGCTGATGTTTACCTTCCAAGAACAATTGCAATGGTTAGGCATAGTGCTGCTTAAGCCGAATTTAATGATTAGAGTTTAATTCTACCTTATTTGTCAAAGTGTTATTTTTGCCTAAAGCTTATGTTGATATACTTCGCATTTTATAAGCACTCTTTTCCAAAATGACTACAACAATACAGGCCAAAAGATGAGCCAACTAAAGCAACCTATTGCTATCGCTAACTGGCTATTTTTCGTAGCCTTCACTGTTTTTATAATGATTGTTATCGGTGGTATCACGCGCCTTACGGAATCAGGACTTTCAATCACTGAGTGGAATTTGTTCGCCGGGGCTTTACCACCGCTGAATGAAGCAAAATGGTTGTCTGAATTCGAAAAGTACAAACTGATTCCGGAATATATTGAGATTAATGGGCCAGCGGGTATGACTCTAGCTGACTTTAAATCTATTTATTTTTGGGAATGGATTCACCGGTTTTGGGGGCGCTTGATTGGTCTTGTTTTTGCTGTGCCTTTTGCTTGGTTTGCAATTAAACGTGCTATACCTAAAGGCTATGGCTTTCGCCTAACTGTGTTACTGGTGCTAGGCGGTATGCAAGGTGTGATAGGCTGGTGGATGGTGACATCTGGTTTATCTGAGCGAACCGATGTTAGTCATTATCGTTTGGCAGTCCATTTACTGATGGCATTATTTATCATTGGTGCATTGGTTTGGACTGCGCTGGATCTTAGGCAACATGCTAATGGTGAAACCAAAAAGTCAAAATTAACCTTGTTCGGTATTGTTGTAATCCTCGTACTTTTTTTGCAGTTGTTATTTGGTGCGTATACGGCTGGGCTAAATGCAGGTTATGTTTCAAAAACTTGGCCACTAATGAATGGTTCTGTCATACCTAACGGCATAGATTGGACAACAAACCTCTGGAAGACTCTTAATAATGATCCGGTTGTCATCCATTTTATTCATCGCACATGGGCGTGGATTACGGTTATTTTTCTGATCATTTTAGCTAGGCGAATTCGTAAACAATCCAGAAAAGTATCAATAGCAATACACAGTGTTTTTGGTCTTCAGATTTTGCTTGGAATAGCAACTATTATGACTAGCGTTAATATAGTGTTTGCAGTGTCGCATCAGGCAGTTGGGGCGCTTGTGGTTGTTACTACGGCTTGGGGTTTACACTTATTAGGTAAACCTAAATAAGCTCACGGTAGCACGGTAGCTCATTCATATATTGAGCCACCGTGCTCTATTTGCACAAGCATCAAACGCATTTCCAGTTCCAGTTGATGATAATTAGGCAACATATGCAAACACAGGCGATAGAATGCTTTGTTGTGTTCTTTCTCTTTTAAATGCGCCAATTCATGAACCACAATCATATTCAATAATGCTTCAGATGATTTCTTGAAAATCGCACTCACCCGTAGCTCATTTTTGGCTTTTAATTTGCCGCCTTGCTTGCGAGATACATAGCTATGTAGCCCTAAAGCGTTATGCACTACATGAATTTTACTGTCGTAAATTACTTTACTGAGTGGGGAAGACTTTTTCATGTGTTGGTTCTTTAAGTCCATCACATATTCACGCAACTCATTGTCGTTATAAATGGTATGTGTGGTTGGGTGTTTCTGTAATAAAAAATCAGATAATTTGTCATTATCAAGTAGAGATTGCGCTTGCTGAATAACCATTGGTGGATAATTACCAAGGTATTTTTGGATTGGAGATGAGTTTGAAGGTTTTGACATAACGTAGGAATTTAACAGATAAAAATTAGTTGTGCATAGGTTCTAGCAATTCTCAGGCTTAACTTAATGTTGGTAACAATTATTTATGGACTATAGGTCAGCCAGTATTATAACTCCAATATTTGAAGCGTAGATTGAGCCAAGGATGATTAAATTTCATTGTTATTTTTTTTGTACCACTTGAGATTTCTAGTCATTCTTTGAATTCACAGTTTAATAAGAGAAAATACACAATACCACTCATCTGATAATGATCGATAAATGTTGATGTTTAACCGAAATACGGTAATCTGATGGTATAAATAAAAATGATTGGTGTGGTTTGCCTGTTCAACGGCGTCTTAATTCTATTAAAAATAATAAGACTCCCCCCAAAAACCTGCCTTATAGATGTTTAATATTAAAAATAATACAAAGCTATTTTTATGCCGTTATTAAAGAAAAAACAAAGTGGTTTTTCCATGATCGAAGTGCTCGCCAGCCTTGTTGTAATAGGCGTTGGCATGCTTGGTCTCACGGGGTTGCAGCTCATGTCTATGAAAAGCACTAATAACGCCCACTCTAGAAATATTGCGAGCATGTTGGCTTTTGAGTTAGGTGATAGGATGCGAGCGAATCCTGAAGGGGTTGAGAATGGAAGTTATGATAATACTAACGGTTTAGTATCTTGTGATACACAGGTAAGTTTTTGCAGAGGTGATACTTCTTGTACTGCTACTGAACTTGCAAAATTTGATATTAAAGAAATTTTGTGTGGAATGAGTAAGGATCAAAATGATCAAACGACAACAAACGGCGGTGTTAAAAATTTGCTTGTAGGTGGGCAGCTTTTGATAGAGGACAATACAGGCTGTCCTAAAATAACAACAAGTAACAAGTCAAGAATTACTGTTAGTTGGTCGGAGTCTAGAATAGATGAGAGACAAACTGAAATAGCCCAGTCAAAAAACGTAAGAATTTGTACGCGTCTATAGACATTGAAGAATAATATGAAAAAAACAAATATCACGTTAAAACCGAGAGAGCATTTCAAATCGAAGCGGAGATTGCAATCCGGCATGTCCCTTGTCGAGTTAATGATTTCAATGGTTGTCGGGCTATTTTTATTAGCTGGTGTTGTTACTAATTTTATAAGTACTAAGGATTCTGAACAAATGCGAAGAGTCATTGGCGAAATGGATGCGAATGCTCAGTATGCATTGAAAGTTCTTCGTCAAAATATTTCTCATGCGGGTTATACATCAACTCAAAATATTGCTGTAGAAAAAGCATTTTATACAATGAATGACCCATCGGTAAGTAATCCAACATGTCGTGATGGTTTGCAAAGAGATTCTGCAATAATAAATATGCCTACAAGAGATAAAGGACGTGCGGATAGAATAACGGTTATTTCTTTGGCAGATAACCCTTGCATAGATGGAGAAAATCAATGCGCAGACGAAGCCTTGGTTAGCTCTAAAAATTCTTTAAATTACACCGATTGTTCTGGAGGAGGCATGACAAGGGATTCACATGTAGTGGCATGTAGTACTGATCCTATATTGGGTATGCCAAATCCACGAAGAACAGAAGCAAAAATATTTAGTACTTTTTATGTCAAAACAACTAAAAGAGAACTCCATTGCACCGGTAGTAGAGGAGGAGGGCAGCCGATTACCGACAATGTTTATGCTATGCAGTTCTTGTATGGCGTTAAACAAGATAATGGACAAATTAATTATAAGGGAGCAGATGCCATTGATAATGCTAATCCGCCCGAATGGGGGATGGTAAGAAGTGTGCAAGTGGCTTTATTAATGCAGTCCACTAATCCTAACGTTCTAGATGCACCTAGAATTAAAGCAAAAGATAGAAGATATACCCTTCTTGATAGGCAAATAACTACCCCTATAGCAGAGGCTTCTAGACTCTTTAGAGTTTACAGCACCACCATTAATTTAGAAAACTTAAACAAAGAGCCCCTTCGTTAAAATAAGTGATAAACATGAGAAATATCAACATAATCATAAAACCACCCAAAAAACAAAAAGGTGCAACCTTATTTACAGCATTAGTGTTTTTAACACTTATGACGGTGGTAACCGTTTCAGCGTCGAAAATCTCGATGATGGATTTAATTGTTTCAAGTAATAATCAACAAGAAATGATGGTGTTTCAGACTACTGATAGTGATCTTAAAGAGCTTACTACAGTACCTAAGCTCTATAAGCCTTTAGTTAAAACTCCTAATCATGAATTTGATGAAACAACAGGGGTTTACGAAATACTGGACTCAACAAAGCCTGAGTTAGAGCAACAAATTACAGATAAAGAAAAACGATATCAATGTGGTGGCTTTGCAGGAAAAGCGATAAGTATTGGGCCTAGTGTTTCTCCTTGTGATTTATATGACTTCGAGGTAAGAACCAAAATGGGTCATAGTGGTGTGAAAGATAGGCACAATAGAGGTGCTGGTAAAGAAAAGCCTAATCCTGGAAAAGACAGTTACTTATTTGGTTCTCGATAATCAATAAAGCGTTACATATTAAAATTAAAATAATCTCATTTATAAGGTAGTAACCTCATGAAAGAATTTAAAAGAAAAACCAAACTTACGTTAAAAGTGTTTACCGCACTTTCTACATTATTTTCTGCTGTTTATGTACATGCAGATGATACAGAGGT
>CALFUP010000207.1 GCA_937929875.1 uncultured Cocleimonas sp.
TCAGTAGTCAGCGCCAAATCTACTTGTCGATTCTTAATTAATTTAATCAAGTTCTTTGTGGAATCACTAACCAAAGTAACATTCACGTCAGGGTGATTTTTATGAAAGTGTTTTAACGCTTTGGGAAGTAAGCTAGCTACCACATCTTGAGTTACCCCCAAACGAATATCAGACTGAGTGGCAGTTCCACAAATCGAAGCAACCATAAAATCATTCTGTTCCACTGCTTCACGTGCTAATGGTAAAAGCTCTAAACCTGATTTTGTTAACTCGACTCCCGAACGTGTTCTAAGTACTAAACCATGTCCTAGCGTTTCCTCTAGTCGTTTAATTTGCTGGCTCACTGCAGATTGAGTGAGATGACGTAGATTCGCTGCATGGGTCATATTGCGATGTTCTGCAACACACAAAAATGTCCTTAGCTGTCCAATATCAATATTTCTAATCATGCAGATATATTAGCATTGCTAATAATAGAAATCACAATAATTCGTTTTGCTAATATCATGCTTTAAGCCAGACTCAGCTCATAACTTTTGGAGATACTATGAACATTACAGAATTTTGGGTTTTCTTATTAGCTGCTATTGCCTTATTAGGGTCGCCAGGCCCAGCGATTGCAGCACTTCTCGCAGTAGGCAGAACCGAAGGCTGGGCACGAGGCTTAGGTTTTTATGGCGGATTACAAATAGGTCTTGCTGCCGCTGCAGGAATTTCAATTGCAGGCTTATTTACTGCGATCAGCCTATTGCCAGCTGCGACTTTAATTATGACCATCGTCGCCACACTTTACCTGCTGTATCTCGCTTATAAGATAGCCACTTCTCCAGTCGGGCAAGAGGCTAGTAAAATATCAACATCCTCATCACCGATCGCTGGTTTACTCTTAGGTGTAACAAATCCTAAAGCCTATGTCGCATTTGCCTCCTTATTTGCTTCATTTCAGATTTTTTCAAACAATAGTTCATTAGATAGTTTATCCAAATGGCTTATCGTCGTCGTAGTGATGATAGTTGTTGATTTAATATGGCTTTGGATAGGCGTTCGCCTTGGCAAACTCAATTTATCAAACAAGTCTGAACGACTGTTGAATTATACACTTGCCGCCACAATTGTAGTCGCTGCCATTGTCGCCCTTCTCTAGTTTTTTGTTTCTATTTAATAGAAAGCTATCCAGAAATATTAATCTATAAATATCTTGTAAATGACAACTCAGTTGAACGTGTAGGACTGACACCCCGTACTTTTTGCCTTTCTAGGCTCTCCAAGAGCAAGGAGATAGTAGAGCTACTTTTGGTAAGGAAGTGTCGAAGAAGGTTCAAGTAAAGGTGTTGAATTTAATGCTTTCAAAGAAAAAATCTGACGTACCCCTAAAACCTATTTATTATTAGTAAGTTATGTATGTATAGAAAACACTGATAAAAAATTAAGGTTTCCCTATAATAATATCAAGTGGGATACCGTCGTACCTAATAGAACGTTTTGTTTCAATAAGCCTAAATAGAATAACTAAAAAATAATGATATATATAACCCAGCTCATTTATATAATGATAAGCAAGAAGATATATTCAATGATTTGAAGCTCACGCGATTCCAATTATTTCAAAATATAATGGAAAACTAATAATTAGGGTTAGACCTAGTAAAAATGATTTCATTGAAATATCTATAGAGAAACCTTACGAAATACACATTATAACGTTTAAGAGTGAATTCGATTTTAAATGCTTTATGGAAGATGAAGAGCGAAAAAGTTTCCTCCATTTAAAAGAAAAATCAATTAAAGAGTCCTTTTTAATTAAAGGTTTAAAATTATAAATTACGTACCAAATTACAGCATTAAGACCTCACTAGGCTCGTTCTGCTGAAAAGGTCGATAAATCCTAAGGAATAAAACATGAGTATTAGTATTAAACGTGCAACGTTAGAAAACCTAAATGAAATTAGTGAGTTATTTAATTCCTATCGGATTTTTTACAAACAAGATAGCAATTTAGACTTAGCGATAAGCTTCATTTCTGAACGTATGAAAAATAATGAGTCTGTGATTTTTTATGCAAGTAATAAAAGTGAAGAAGCATTAGGCTTCACTCAATTATACCCAACATTTTCTTCAGTTTCTGCCCAATCTAGCTGGATACTATGTGATCTATACGTATCTTCAGCCGCTAGACGTCTAGGTGTCGGTAAAAAACTAATGGAAGCTGCTAAAGAATTTGCTATTGAAAATAACGCAAAAGGTATCGCTCTTGAAACAGGGCAGAATAACGTAAATGCACAGGCTTTATATGAATCACTTGGTTATGAAAGGGACTCTGAAGTGTATAATTATTTTTTAACTTTATAAAAAGCCTAACAATTTCCTGTCAATAATCCACTGCTAATTCTTCAATTAAAACAAATTCTTATATGAATTAGATAAAAGAATAATGAAAGTATTAAGAATCTGTTTTTGGTTAGTATGCGGTATTGTTTTCTTACTTATCTTAATTTTTATTGGATATCTTTTAGCTGCATTTATTCCATATGTCGTTCCTACTGGCGCACTTGCTTTCTAGGTATCTGGAAAACTCTACTCAATTTATAGCCAAACAGGACTTTTCATTATCTCTGTTGCAATACTATGATCTTTATAGTTAATTTTTTAACGATCAGGAAGATCGTGAAAGTAAGGCAAGCATCTAATGTTAGAAACACTTCATAACAATTTGCTTTATAAAGAAATTACTCACTGTAGCTCACGTTTTTCCGCAGAACAATGCGCCATTTTTTACTAACTAAAAGAAAGATATTCCCAACTATAGATTACGTTTTTTAAGGACCTACTTCCTACGACGCGAACGACGCGGCTCATCCTTCTTAGTAAACGCCCCATCCGCAATCTCAAGCTTTCCTTCCATTTGCGCAATCGCGCCAGTACTTAACTCACCCAAACGCGATTCAATATCTGCGCGTGTTGGTGTTACACCTTTGCTGTGATTATCAATCGCTTTACGCATCGCTGCGACATGATTCGGAGAAGTACCAAAACAACCACCGACGATGGTTGCACCTGCATCAATCGCCATGCCAGCGTAATCTGCCATGATCGCTTCGGTGCCGCTGTAAACGATTTCGCCGTTGATATATTCGGGTACGCCACAGTTGGCTTTTGAAATAATAACGGGTGGGTTTTCAACATCTTTCAACGCTGTTTTAATGTTTATAATCGCCGCGACTAATTCTGGTGCACCTACGCCACAGTTTGAGCCAATTGCCATTAACGGCGTACCCGTATCATTTCCTATAGATTCACTGGTTTTGACGATATCATCTGGCGACAAGCCCATCATGGTTCGACCGTTGGTGTCGATACTGTAGGTCGTTACAATCGGCAAACCTAAACCCGTACAGGCTTCAACGGCTCCGCGTGCTTCTTCGGGTGATGAGAGTGTTTCAATCCAGAATACATCAACTCCACCCTTTTTCAGGGCTTCTGCTTGTTCTCTGAACGCTTCTACGGCTTGTTCGTGTGACATTGTGCCTAATGGTATTAGCAATTCACCTGTTGGCCCCATTGAACCTGCACAGACGATTTGTCGACCTGATTTCTCGATTTCTTCTTTGAGTAGTTTTACTGCATTTACGTTTAACTCTTCAACGCGTTTACCTGCACCGTGCAAAGCCATTCTAAAATGGGTTCCACCAAAGGTATTGGTGAGGATAATGTCTGAACCTGCTTCGACAAAGTTGCGGTAATGCTGTGCGATACGATCGGGGTGATCTGTATTCCAAAGCTCTGGCGAATCACCCGTTTGTAAACCCATGCCAAAGAGGTTTGAGCCTGTTGCTCCGTCAGCCAGTAAAACGCCTTTTTCGTCGAGTAGATCTTTTAGTAATGTAGACATGTGTATGTATCGCTTTCTCAGGTAATTCGAATTTATTAGAGATTATCCCATCTAATTCTGGGTAGCGCATTAGAAAATTAGATTCGTGCTCGAACACTAAGAATGTTTAAAAAGACACCCCCCTACTTTTTGTAACATTTGTTGATTAAGACTATGGTCATGTTTGTGCGTAAACGGGATAAACGGCACTTATGCTTATGATCCTGTCGTAATTGAATAAGGGTAAGTCGTTAATTTTCTGTTATTAGAATGGACTAAGAAATACACTTACTTAATAAATTTTTTTAACCTGAGAGTGACTTATGGCTGACGATTACGATGACGAAGATATAATCCTTGATGATTTGCCTGACGATGAGTTGGTAGAGCAAATGCAAGATGATCTTTATGATGGTCTTAAAGAGGAAGTTATCGAAGGTACTGAGATACTTTTAAAACGCGGCTGGGCTGCTGATAAGGTTTTGACCGAAGCGCTAGTTGGCGGAATGACAATTGTCGGTATCGACTTCCGTGATGGCATTTTATTTGTTCCTGAAGTGTTGTCTTCTGCGAATGCCATGAAAGGTGGAATGGCTGTTTTAAAACCACTACTCTCACAATCTGACGGCGAACGTGCAGGTAAAATGGTGATTGGCACGGTTAAAGGCGATATTCATGACATCGGAAAAAATCTAGTAAAGATGATGATGGAAGGCGCAGGCTTTGAAGTAATCGATTTGGGTATCAACCAGTCAGTTGAAGATTTCTTTGCGGCACTTGAAGAACATAAACCAGATATTTTAGGAATGTCAGCTCTACTCACAACCACTATGCCTTATATGAAGGTTGTGATTGATGAGCTAGTTTCACAGGGTATGCGTGAAGATTATATTGTTCTCGTTGGCGGCGCACCACTTAACGAAGAGTTTGGTGAAGCGGTTGGCGCTGATGCCTATTGTCGTGATGCAGCGTCTGCGGTTGATATCGCTAAAGAGCAAGTGGCACTTAAAAGAGCTAGTTAGTAGCTCTTTTTCACGCGACTTCTATAAAATGAACTCGGAAAGCACCCAGATGAAAAAGGTCGTTAATATCATCGCCTGTGGTGCTCTCGCAAACGAGTTAGTCGCACTAAAAAACCTCAATGATTGGCAGCATTTTAATATTGATTGTGTGCCAGCAAAATATCATTCTACTCCCAACCTCATAACACCCGCTGTAAGAGAAAAGATCGCTAATATTCGTAAACAAAACGAGGGTGAAATTTTAATTGCTTACGGCGAGTGCGGTACTCAAGGTGATCTTGATAAACTCATAGAAGAAACAGGTACTGCGCGACTTCCTGGTGCGCATTGTTATCAATTTTTTGCCGGTCATGACAAGTTTAATGAGTTGCATGAAGCTGAGATCGGTACTTTTTATCTAACTGATTTTCTTACCCAACACTTTGAAACCTATGTATGGAAAATGCTAGGCTTAGACCGTAAGCCTGAGTTACTTGAAATGTATTTCGGTAACTATAAAAAATTAATTTATCTTGCCCAAACTGAAGACCCTGAACTGACTAAAAAAGCCAAGCTCGGGGCTGAACGTTTAGGCTTAAATTTTGAGCGCATTTTTACAGGTTATGGCGAAATGCAAACAGAACTTGAAAATCAAGAATTTCATGTATCTCTAGAAAGCCTAACAGCAAGTCTATAAATACGCCCATAATCAAATCCACCCTCATTATTATTTCGGAGAAAACCGCCTTATGCCAAAAATAGTCACCATTTATTGGCGAGACATTCCATCTCAAGTTACTGTGCAAGAAGGCCGTAAACGCGCTAAGAAATTATTACCTGCGCGTTATCAAGAAGCGATCGATAGAGCTGCCATGCGCGCTAAAAAAATCGATACGGACTCTTATTTAGATGATTGGGACAGAGTAAATAAAAAAGCCGATGGTGACTTGGATGAGTTACTTGAAAGCACTGTTGCAGAAATCGAAGCTAGGTTTACGGATGAGATTTTAGAAGCGATGGTTCGTAATAAGGGCTTAGACCCAAATAAAGAACAACAAGAAACGGGTGAGGATGCCTAAGCATGTATGCTGTTAGAAAGTGGGCTGTAAGCAATGCACGAGCGTTCAACAATGCCTATATCGCACTTGAAAAAATCCTCAGTGCATTACACCCTATATGGAAAGCCATTGGTTATGACCGTGTTGAAAAGCCGGTCGCATTCATAGAAAAGAACATCAAAGGCTTACTCTTTGACTGTAAAATGTGCGGTCAATGCGTGCTCCATGAAACAGGTATGTCCTGCCCGATGAATTGCCCTAAGGAATTACGTAACGGTCCTTGTGGTGGCGTGAGACCAAACGGTCATTGCGAAGTAAAGCCTGAAATGCGTTGTGTTTGGGTTGAAGCCTGGCGGGGTAGTAAGGTGATTAACCCAAATTCCACAGACTCCAGAGAATCTATTACCAATATCCAAGTTGCTGTGGATAATCGCCTCCGCGGCAAATCATCTTGGTTAAAAGAAGTACGAAAGATTCATGAGATTAAGGTAGTAGTCGAATGATGTTTGATGACGAACCAGCGATAGGTGAAAACCTCCCGATTCTCCCAGGCCATAATTCCTCAGGACGTTTAGAACGCGTTTTACGCGCGGGTCATTTTGCCGTAACGGCTGAAATGGCACCACCTGATTCGGCTGACCCTGCGGAAGTTTATGAACAAGCTGCGTTGTTTGATGGCGTCGCAGATGCAATCAATGCCACCGATGGATCGGGCGCAAACTGTCATATGTCTAGCGTGGGTGTTTGTTCATTGCTAACACGAAAAGGCTATTCGATGGTAATGCAGATTTCCTGTCGTGATAAAAATCGAATTGCGATTCAAGGTGATGTACTGGGCGCATCTGCCATGGGTGTAGCAAATATGCTATGCCTAAGTGGAGATGGCGTGCAAGCGGGCGACCATCCAGAAGCTAAACCTGTATTTGATTTAGGCGCTATGACCCTACTGGATACCGTAAAAACCATGCGCGATGAAAGTCGTTTTATTAGTGGCCGAAAACTCACTACGCCTCCACCTGTTTTCATTGGTGCTGCTGCAAATCCATTCGCGCAACCGTATGACTTTCGTGTATCTAGACTTGCACAAAAAGTAGAAGCAGGCGCGCAATTTGTACAAACACAATATTGTTTTGATATCCCGATGTTTAAAGATTACATGGCAGAAGCGGGCGATAAAGGCTTGCTCGACAAGGTATTCGTATTAGCAGGTGTTGGGCCAATGGCGTCGGCTAAATCAGCAGACTGGATCAGAAAAAACGTACCCGGTGTACATATTCCTGATTGGGTTATTCAACGCTTAGAAGGCGCAGAAAACCCGAAAAAAGAAGGTCAACAAATCTGTGTTGAAATGATGCAACAGCTAAAAGAGATCGACGGTGTCGCAGGCGTGCATGTCATGGCCTTCAGACAAGAAAGTTTTGTTAAAGAAATGGTGCTTAAATCAGGTGTATTAGGAGATCGAACTCCTTGGATGCCACCTCAGGCTGAATTAGCTTGAGTTGATTAAAATTAAGAGTTTTAGGTTTTAAAAGAGTATTGAGGGTTATAAATGACACCCCCCTACTTTTTGATAGTTTTTAGACGGTTATTTATATTCATACTTTTTCGATTAATACTGTTTCAAAACTAAAACTCTATTGGAGATACACATGACCCACACAGTTTTAAATTCGCACAGTAAAGAAGTCATCATCGGCTTTGATAAACCCTTCGTTATGATTGGTGAAAGAATCAATCCTACAGGACGTAAAATTCTTGCAGAAGAAATGAAGAATGGCGACTTCACTCGAGTAGAAATGGACGTCCGTGCACAACTTGCCGCTGGCGCACAAATGCTTGATATCAACGCAGGTATTCCACTTGCTGATGAGCCTAAAATACTGGCTGATACGATCAAGCTTGTGCAATCAATCACCGATGTGCCATTGGCGATTGACTCATCTATTGTTGCTGCTTTAGAAGCGGGATTGGAAGTATATCAAGGTCGCGCTTTGGTAAATTCTGTTACGGGCGAAGAAGATCGTTTAGAAACTGTCTTGCCCTTAGTAAAAAAATACGGTTGTGCCGTAGTGGCGATTTCAAATGACGAAACGGGCATCTCTGAGGATCCTGATGTTCGTTTTGAAGTAGCCAAAAAAATCGTAGAACGCGCAATGGATTACGGGATTAAACCGTGTGATGTTGTGGTTGATCCGTTAGTGATGCCAGTGGGCGCTATTAACGATGCAGGCAGACAAGTCCTTAAATTAATCAGCCGCTTACGTAATGAATTAAAAGTAAATACCACTTGTGGCGCATCAAACTTTAGCTTTGGTATACCTAACCGTAACGGCGTTAACGCATCATTTATTAGCATGGCAATGGGTGCGGGCATGACCTCTGCGATTGTTAACCCATTACATTCAGAAGTCGTACAAGCCGTTCGCGCCGCTGATATCGTGATGGGCAATGATCCTGATTGTGCAAACTGGCTAGCGTGTTACCGTGAGCCACCTGCCGAAGGTGCTCGTGAGCGTGGTGGACGTCGTCGTCGCGCGAAGGCTTAAGCTCACTCTTTTCTCATTCTTGTTTAGAGCGCATTTATGACAGTACCTTATGACAACTCACTTTTGTCCATTGACCCGAACCAGTTTAGAAAACTAACTGGAAGTTGTCTTTGCGGCGAAGTGAGTTATCGTATCGAAGGTCCTGTGCGCGGCGTGGTTAATTGCTTTTGCTCTCAATGCCGCAAAACAAGCGGCCATTATGTTGCGGCAACTAGAGTCAATAAAGATCACCTGACCTTCGAAAATGATAGCTCGCTTTCGTGGTATGAATGTTTACCCAATATCTTTAGAGGCTTTTGTAAAGATTGCGGCGGTAATTTATTTTATGATGTTAAAGATGCTGAAGATAATGGCATCTCTGTTATGGCGGGCACGTTAGACTCTCCTACCCATCTTAAAACCATTGGTAATATTCACACCGAAGATGCTAGCGATTATTGTGAAATTCATGATATTAAAGCAAACTAGATTGTTAAAATTTAAAATCACTGCAAACACCAACACCCCATGGAGAAAATAATAAATAATGAGTACACATAAAGTCGTATTTACCCCATCAGGCATTCGCGGCGAAGTAGAAGCTGGCACCGATATTTTAAGCGCCGCACGTGATTTAGGTGCCGATGTCGCATCGATATGCGGTGGCAATGGTTTATGTACTCGCTGTAAAGTTAAGCTAAGTGTCGGCTCTTTTCCAAAGCATCAAATCACTTCAGAAGCAGATCATCTCTCGCCTATTTTAGAAACCGAACGCAAGCAGATCGATGAAGCCTCATTAAACGAAGGCTACCGACTAAGTTGTCAGGCAAAAATTCAAGGCGATATCGTTATCGATGTGCCGGCGCAAAGCCAAACGCATCAACAAGTGATTCGTAAAGAAGCCACAGTTATCAATATCGAAAACAAACCTGCGGTTAAATTAGTCACGGTCGATGTAGAAGAGCCTGAACTCGATTCGCCCAGCGGTGATTTAGAAAGATTAAAAGACTCGATTGAATTTGAAACAGGCTATACCAATCTAAGTATTGAAACAGCACTATTACGCGAGTTACAACCCGCTTTACGCAAAGGTAAATGGACAGTGACCGCTGCAGTTCATGAAGGACAACGCATTATTGCTATCTGGCCGGGAAAAATTGAATCTGCTTACGGCTTGGCGGTTGATATGGGCTCAACCACGATCGCAGGTCACTTATGCAATCTTGAAACGGGCGATGTAATTGCTTCTGGTGGCTTGATGAATCCGCAGATTAAATTCGGTGAAGATTTGATGAGTCGCGTTTCGTATTCGATGATGAATCCGGGTGGCGATATCAAAATGACGGATGCGATTCGTGAAGGTATGAATCAGTTGATCGATAATTTATTAGAGAAAGCAGCAGAAAACAATGCTGAAGATTCTAAAGCAGTTAACGTCACTAGGGATTTAATTTTAGACGCCACTTTCGTCGGCAATCCCGTGATGCATCATATCTTCCTTGGAATTGATCCCGTTGAATTAGGCGGCGCTCCGTTCGCTTTAGCCACTCAAGATTCATTAAAAATCCCTGCCAAAGATTTAAACCTTAATCTTGCTGCTGGCGCACAAGTCTATATGCCGCCTTGTATTGCGGGACATGTTGGCTCGGATGCAGCTTCGGTAGTGTTATCAGAATCACCGTATGAAAATGAGGCGATGACGCTAATTATTGATGTTGGCACCAATGCCGAAATCGTCTTAGGTAATAAGAAAAAACTGGTGGCTGCCTCCTCTCCTACTGGCCCTGCGTTTGAAGGTGCACAAATTCACAACGGACAACGTGCCGCACCCGGCGCGATAGAGCGCGTAAGAATTGATGCGGAAACTCTAGAACCTCGATACAAAGTGATTGGCTGTGATCTTTGGTCTGACGAGGAAGGGTTTGATGAAGCTATTGGTGAAACAGGCGTTACTGGCATTTGTGGCTCAGGCATTATTGAGGCGATTGCCGTTCTTTATTTAAGCGGCATAGTTAGCACTGATGGCGTAATGTTGGGCGACAAAGCAAATGGTTCACCACGCATCGTTAACGATGGTAAGACTTGGGGCTATAAAATGGTTGCCAGTCGCGCAGACAAGAAAAACCCTGATACTGATGAGCTACTACTTAAAGACTCAAACTCAGAAACGGGGGTTTTAATTACCCAGAATGATATTCGAGCGATTCAGTTAGCCAAGGGCACTCTTTATGCGAGTGTGATGCTATTAAAAGACAAACTCAAAATAGATAAAATTGAGAAGATAAGCTTTGCTGGGGCGTTTGGTGCTCATATTGATCCTAAGTATGCAATGTTACTAGGGATGATTCCAGATTGTCCTCTTGATGAAGTCAAGTCAGTCGGTAATGCTGCAGGTACAGGTGCACGTATGGCTTTAACTAGCATGGCTAAACGTCACGAAATTGAAAACGAAGTGTTAAAGATGCATAAAATTGAAACTGCGCTTGAACCAATGTTTCAAGAGTATTTTATTAATGCGATGGCGATCCCGCATAAAACGGATCACTTCGAGCACCTGGCAAAAGTGGTTACTTTACCCGTTGAAACTCAGATTCCTGATGGTGATTCTTCACGTACCAGAAGAAGACGTCGCTCATCACGCGGTGGTAAACCGAACATATCTCTATAGCATTTACTAAAGTGTGGCGCTGAAGAAAAACCACAAACTAAAGAAATATCGATAATAGCTTTTTCGGTTTGTAGTAATAAACGACGTGCATTACGTAAACGTAAACCAAGATAATACTGCGTTGGCGTACAATTCAAATAGCTTCTGAATAAGCGTTCTAATTGTCTCCGAGAAATCTTCACCAAACTGGATAATTCATCCGGTGTCAGCGGATCTTCAATATTTGCTTCCATCAACATCACAGCTTCAGTCAACTTAGGTTGGCTTGTACCAATTTGTTGGCGCAGTGGAATACGCTGTCGATCTGTCATTCCTCTCACATGATCTACTAAAAACTCTTCACTAATCGCAGCTGCTAATGATCGACCGTGTTGCATTGAAACAATATGATGCATCATATCAATCGGTGTCG
The DNA here is from genome assembly GCA_937929875.1 of uncultured Cocleimonas sp. Classification (GTDB taxonomy): domain Bacteria; phylum Pseudomonadota; class Gammaproteobacteria; order Thiotrichales; family Thiotrichaceae; genus Cocleimonas. Next base: position 11,533 of record CALFUP010000207.1, read on the forward strand.
TACCACCAGCACAGGTATAGCGATTTCTGTCTATTTCGTAAACATCGTCGGTTAATTGTAACTGAGGAAATTCTTCGCGGGTTGATGAAATATTCTCCCAGTGGATAGTACAACGGTAGTCATCCAATAGACCCGCCTTTGCTAAGATATAAGTACCTGTACATAGTGCCCCCAGGTCAGCTCCCTTTCGATCCTGTTGGCGCAACCATTTTCCTATTGAATCACTCCAAGCACTTTTTATTTTGGTACCACCACAAACAAAGAGCGTCTCATAAATATCAACATCTGAGAGAAATCTATCGGGCCTAATTTCAAGACCATTACTTGCCTTAACAACATCATCGTTAGGAGTTATGGTTTCCCATGTGTAAATTTCACTCCCCTGAATGCGATTCGCTAAACGCAAGGTATCAATCGCCGCTGCAAAAGCGATGAGAGAGAATCCTGGCATGACAAGGAAACCGAAATGCCGTATTTTTTGTTGTGCTTGTTGTGTCTGTTGCATAGTGTCGTCAATCAATGATTTTTAACCTGTAAAAAGCGTCTATTAATGCTTACTATTAATTATTCGCTTGAGTATAGTTTAGGTTTTTTTGATCACCTAAATTTAAATGATAATTGTCTAAAATAAATTTAAAAATAATAATCCTATTGAGCATGTCGATTTAGGCTTCTGCTATTGAGCAAAGTCGAAGTGCCTGTATTGAGCGAAATCGAAATGCCTGTATTGAGCGAAGTCGAAATGATACCCCCTACTTTTTGTATCAAATTTAGTTTATCTTTTCATAAACGATTAAAGTGAATATGCCGATCCTCATCATACTCTCATAAAATAGTTTCCTTTTACTATTTTAAAGATCAATGTATTATATTTATTTGTTATTATAGTTATTTACACTAAGCAATTAGCCTTAAAATAGAGTAATGTATTTTGAATGACCAGAAACTAACAGTTCGCTTAGACAAGATAGACAAATGCATTCTTAAAGAGCTTCAAAACAATGCACGTATTTCGAATGTAGAACTTTCTAAAAGGGTTAATTTAAGTCCAACCCCATGCTTAGAAAGAGTTAAACGTTTAGAA
>CALFUP010000208.1 GCA_937929875.1 uncultured Cocleimonas sp.
ACGTTGAGAGAGAGGAGGGCGTTTGTGAATGATTTCTGCCGCATCTCTACACTCATCAAAGCGTTGCTTGATGGATGAAAAACTCGCAAATACACCTTGTTTAAGAATTTGTTGTTTCGTGTATTCCGAGCAAGAATCTCCACCGTGCAAACCTCTATGGGCGCAGCTAAAGCCTTTGAGTGGTGAAAGTTTGCTTTGATAGAATGAAATGAATAAGGCGAGGAGTTTTCTCATGAAATTTACAATTTAGAGTGTTATGGAAATTATAACCTCTAAGTTGCAGAAAAGCTGAGTTCCTTGATTGAGTTTTTAGTCGTCAATGGCTCCTTTATAAACGACAGATCTATAATAATTAATCAACGCGTTGGTTGAGCTATCATGACCAGTTACAGTTTCGGCTTGGCCAATTTCAGCATGAATTTTTTTGGCTAATTTTTTCCCTAATTCGACACCCCATTGATCGAAGGAATTTAAATTCCAAATAATCCCTTGTACGAATATTTTATGCTCATACAGTGCGATCAACATACCAAGAGAATGAGGCGTAAGTTTAGTCAGTAGCAACGTGTTAGTTGGGTTATTCCCTTCAAAAACCATGTGATGAATGCGATCTTCAATATCTTCAATATCATTTATATTTTCTACAATATCGGTATACGTTTCATCCAGAGTTCTTCCTTTCATTAAGGCTTCTGTTTGGGCTAAGGCATTCGCCATCATGATATCGTGTTGGTCTTGATGAGAGTTGTGTGTCAGGATGGAAGCAATAAAATCAGAAGGGATCATTTGTGTCCCTTGATGAATAGCTTGATAAAAAGCATGTTGGCCATTTATACCTGACGTTCCCCAAATAATTGGGCCTGTTACATAATCTACTTTCTTCCCATTTCTATCGACAGATTTACCGTTACTCTCCATATCTGCTTGTTGAAGATAAAAAGGTAGATCTCTTAAATAGTCATCGTAAGGCAGTATTCCATGGGACTCAGCGCCAAAAAAATTGTTATACCAGACCCCTAATAAAGCCATGATGACAGGCATATTTTCTTCTAATGGGGTTTCCTTAAAGTGATTGTCCATGGCATGAGCGCCACCTAACAGTTTTTTGTAGTTTTCCATTCCGACTGCAAGCACAACCGAGAGTCCAATGGCTGACCAAAGTGAGTATCGTCCGCCTACCCAGTCCCAAAATTCGAAGACATTGTCAGTATCTATACCGAATTCTGCGGCAGCTTCTAAGTTAGTTGAGACGGCTACAAAGTGTTTACTAATCTGCTCGTCATCTGCCCCAGACTGTAGGAACCATTCTCGGGCAATATGAGCATTGGTAATCGTTTCTTGGGTTGTAAATGTTTTAGAGGCAACGATGAAGAGTGTGGTTTCTTGATCAAGATCTTCTAAAATATCATCAATTTGCGCGCCATCGACATTGGATAAAAAGTGCACGGTCAATTCTTTATGATGATAAGGTTTCAGTGCGTGATAAACCATTTTCGGTCCTAAATCCGACCCACCGATACCTATGTTAACGATGTCAGTAATGGCTTTATCTGTGAAGCCTTTCCAGATACCTCCTCTTACTTTTTCAGAGAAAACTTCTATCTTATCTAAGGTTGCATTTACTTCAGGCATTACATCTTTGCCATCAACAAACACTGCTTCATTGGTTTGATTTCGTAAAGCAGTATGTAAAACGGCTCTATTTTCAGTGTTGTTAATTTTGTCGCCGGCAAACATTCTATCGCGCCAACTTTCTAGGTTTACTTCTCTAGCTAGATTACACAACAAAGGAATGGTTTCATCTACAATACGATTTTTAGAATAATCTAAAAGAATACTCTTGTTTTTAATCGAAAACTTTTCAACACGCTTTTCGTCTGTGGCAAATAAATGCCGCATTTTGAGTTGACTAATAAGCTTAAAATGATTTTCAAGTGCTTGGTAAGCAGGCAACTCAGTCAGTGTGGGTAATTCGTTTTTTTTAGGCATACGTTTCTATAATAAATGGGTCTGTTTTGGATATTGCTGGGGCTGCAAACATCAGTTTTTTGATGAAGCGGCTTCATCTAAGATGATCGTCAATTTCTTTAAGGCAGATATTTGAGCTATGGGTAAATCTTTATTATTTTTCCAAGCGTTTACACTTTCACTTTTTCCTGAGCCTGTCACTATTATTAGAACTTCAATAGAATTACTCAAACTTGAAGCGCTAAGGCTTACCCTGTCTGAAGGTGGTTTAGGAGAGTGATAAACGGCGTGCGTTAATTCACCTTTAGTATGAATGTGTCCAGGAAAGAGGCTGGCAGTGTGACCATCTTCTCCCATACCTAAAAGCACCATATCGAATGGCATTTTACTTTCTATCGTTTCGGCATATTGTTTGGCAGCGGCTTCAGCGCCAAGTTCAGCAGGAATAAAGTAGATGTTTTCCGCTGGTACTTTAATGTGATTTAGCAGTGTTTCATTTGCCATTTGGCTGTTTCGTTCAGGAGACGCAATGGGTAAACAGCGCTCATCACCCAAATAAAATTCCCATTGTGTCCAATCATAATCTTCTTTAGTGAGTAACTGATAAATATGCCCAGGTGTTGTGCCACCCGCTAAGACAATACGAAAAATACCATTGGTATTGATGGCTTTATTTGCGGCTTGCTTGATTAATTCACAGGCTTCATTTGCGACTGCAGAAGCATCAGAAAGAACGATCCAATCTTTTTCCATGTCAGTTATTTTTTTGTTATTCATGCGATTAAAGCCATTTTAGTGGTTAAGTTTGGCTAATGCCGAGGCAGTTATTTCGGTGATTTTGTTAAAATTTCCATCTTTCAACAACTGCTTAGACGCAACCCAACTTCCGCCAACACAAAGGACATTATCAAGCGCTAGAAAATCTCTGTAATTATTTTCATTAATACCGCCCGTTGGGCAAAACTTCACCTGTTGAAAAGGTCCACCAAATGATTTTAATAAAGAGATACCCCCAACACTGGTAGCGGGGAAGAGTTTGAAATGGGTGTAACCCAAATCAAGGCCATTCATAATCTCTGAGCCAGTTGATACACCAGGTAATAGCGGGAAGTTGATATCAATTGCACTTTTCAATAAAGATGTTGTACTGCCAGGACTAATAGCAAAAGTCGCACCAGCATCACGAACTCGCGCAAGATCATCAGCGTTTAATACAGTGCCTGCGCCAACATGTGCTTCAGGCACTTCTTTCGCGAGTAGACTAATGGCATCAAGCGCATCATCTGTTCTTAAAGTAACCTCTAATACATTAATTCCACCGGCAATTAAGGCATGTGCAAGGTCAATTGACTGGTTGATATCTTTGATTTCAATCACCGGAATAACGGGAGACAATGCCATGATCTCTGCTGGGGTTAACTGTTCTGTTTTCAT
>CALFUP010000209.1 GCA_937929875.1 uncultured Cocleimonas sp.
TTCGCCATACGGACTTCGGTATAACGCATCGCGGCAGGTGAATCACCATCGACAGAACCAAAGTTACCTTGACCATCAATGAGCATATAGCGCATCGAAAATGGCTGTGCCATTCTAACCATGGTGTCGTAAACAGCGGTATCACCATGCGGGTGATATTTACCGATTACATCACCGACGATACGCGCCGATTTCTTGTAGGGTTTGTTAAAGTCGTTGCGTAGCTCACTCATGGCGAATAACACACGACGATGAACTGGCTTTAAACCATCCCGAACATCAGGTAACGCTCTACCTACAATAACGCTCATAGCGTATTCTAGATAGGATTTACGCATCTCATCTTCTAGATTAATCGGGATTATTTCTTTTGCGAATTCAGACATAGAGGGGTTCTTTTAGCGTTACAAGAAAAACTTTGTAAACGGAGTTAAAAAGCTGAAAAAAAGGTCAAATAAAAACTGCTCAAGAGTATAACAGATAGGACAATAAAAGGTATCGAATTGCCTTATAAATTGAGCATTGAATTGTATGAAAATAGATAAAATGACACCCCCCTACTTTTAGGCGTTTTTTCTCAATAAACTGCAAATAAATTCAGAACAAAAACAGAGTGAATATAAGCTTGGAAGATAACCTAATTAATCACTCATAATTTGTTCTAGCCTCATCCAAAAGCCAATCAATAACTTTTCCAATACTAGTTTCACTAGATTCTTCTTCAGCAGTAATAATGTAGAAAGCTGATTTACTTTCTAGTTGATACTGATCATCCATGGCTTGAACTAAAGTACCCCCAATCAAAGCTCTCTCAATTAAAAAATTAGGTATCAAAGCAACTCCCATTCCCTGCTCTGCTGCCTCTAAAGCATGATTAGTATCTGAAAAAACTGGTCCTTGAATCTTCTTTTTATTATCAAAATGCGGCTCTAGATATGTCTCAAACCAATTCTTCCAGTTGTTATGACTGTCTGATATCAATGGCAACTCCAAAACATCTTGAAAAGAAAACCAGTGCTTATCACCAAGAAGTTTAGGTGAACAAACAGGCGTTGATCTACCGCCATGTAAAAAGCGCGTGTGCCCGTCAGGAAATGGAGGAAAGCCCCAACGAATAGACATATCAATAGCATCATCACCTTTGAATGATCTGACACTGGCTGAAGCATCAATCATTAAAGATATATCCGGATGTTTCTCGTTTAAACGTGGCAAGCGCGGAATCAACCATCTGCTCGCAAATGAAGGGGTAGTGCTTAGCCGAATTTGATTACTATTTGACTTAGGCTTTACTGCAGTTACATCCTTGGTCGCTTCTTCAATAATTCCTAGTGCTAAAATTAAGCGATTTATATAATCTTGTCCTTTTTTATTAGCACTTAAACCTCGTGGCAATCGGTCAAATAAAGGAGATCCAAGTTCTTTCTCCAAAGCTCTTATTTGTTGTGCTATTGCGCCTTGGGTTAGGTATAACTCATCCGCGGCTGCTCTAAAACTACCAAGCCTCGCGGTTGCCTCTAGTGCAATAAGGTAATTAAGTGTTGGCAATAATCCTTGATGTAAACCCCATTTCTTCATGTTGACCCACCCTGTAGTTATTCTACTGTCTCAATGTTTTATTATAGTTCCTCTAAAACACAAATAGTGGATTAATATAGATTTAATGAATTGATAATTAGAATCAATTTTTTCAACTTAAATACAAGCCATAACATTTAAAGAGATACCTCAAATGAAATTAAATAATGTACACACTACACCCTCTCAAAGTAACTATGACGTTGTCATCATAGGTGGTGCTAATATGGGCGCATCAGTTTCATGCTTTCTTGGACAAAACAAAGATTTCAATGGCAGTATTTTAGTCGTTGAAAAAGATACTAATTTTCAGTTTGCTTCAACTGCTGCAAGTAATGACTGTATACGCCAGCAATTTGCCAATGATATCAATATCGAAATTGCTCAATTTGGCGCTGAATATATTCAAAACTTCCGTGAATACTTAGGTGGAGATTCGGAAGTACCTAATATCCCTATTCGTAATTTCGGTTACCTTTATTTATCAGATAACGATGCACTTACTGAAGTATTAGAAAGAGATAAAAATACTCAAGTGCGTTTAGGTGCTGGCACTAACATGATAACGCCAGAAGAAATCGAATCCAAATATCCTGGTTTTTATAAACTTAGTGATATACAAGCAGGTAGTTTGAATACGCAAGACGAAGGCTATTTTGACGCGCCGTTAATGCTTAGATGGCAACAAAAGAAAGCCGCTGAGACGGGTACTGAAATGGTGCAAAACGAAGTAGTTGCGATCAATCATTCTGCAACTAAAGTGGAGAGTGTCGTGTTGAAATCTGGCGAAACGATCAATGCTGGCACTGTGGTAAATGCTGCAGGTCCACGCGCACGTTTAATCGCAAATATGGTTGGTATTGAAATACCTATCGAGCCTCGTCGTCGTTATACTTATATTTTCTCATCTGATAAGCCTTTATCGCATGACTTACCTTTGACCATCGATCCTACAGGCGTGCATTTCCGTCAATCAGGCGATAACTATTTAGTGGGTTGTCCGCCAAGAATTGGAGATCCAGGTGTAGCTTATGATGACTTCCGTTTCGAAAAAGGTATTTGGGAAGAAAAACTAGCACCTATATTAGCCAACCGTATTCCTAATTTTGATAATTTAACCGTATTAGATAAATGGGTGGGTCATTATGAATTTAATACCTATGACCAAAACGGCATTGTTGGTCCGCATTCACAGCTTGATAATTTCATCTTTGTAAATGGTTTCTCAGGACACGGAACACAACAAGCACCTTCAATGGGTCGTGGTGTCTCAGAGTGGATTACTTATGGTGAATATCGCAGTATGGATTTAGCACCGTTTTCTTATTCACGTCTAGAACGTGGTGAGCGTTTAGTAGAACGTGCAGTTATTTAGCAAGCTTACCGTTTTGTTTTATAAAACGGATAACTTGATTATGTCGCTGTAGTTTAGCGACCTAATTTATTTTAGACACCCCCCCACCTTTTGCGTATTTTTAAAAAGAACTAAAAAGGTGGGGGGTGTCATTTGAAACACATTAAAGGAGATATTCATGTCCAAAGTAGCAATTATTACCGCAGGTGGCAGTGGCTTAGGCGCAGGCGCAGCAAAACAATTAAGTGAAGATGGTTATCACGTTGCGATACTATCATCATCTGGTAAAGGCGAAGCGCTTGCAAAAGAGCTAGGTGGTATTGGAGTAACAGGCTCAAACCAATCTGTTGAAGATTTACAAAAGTTAGTCGATATGGCCATTGAAAAATGGGGACGAATCGATGTTTTGGTTAACAATGCAGCTCACGGTCCTAATGGACCCGTTCTAGAAATCACTGATGAAGATTGGCATACAGGAATGGACTTTTACTTTCTAAACGTGGTGCGCCCTACTCGTTTAGTGACGCCCCACATGCAAAAACAAGGTGGCGGTTCGATTATCAATATCTCGACCTTCGCAGCGTTTGAGCCTGATCCATTATTCCCAACATCGGGCGTATTTCGTGCTGCATTAGCCGCTTATACTAAGTTGTATACAGATAAATATGCTGCAGACAATATCCGCATGAATAACGTATTACCTGGCTTTATTGATAGCCTACCAGAGAAACAAGATCGCGTTGATCGCATTCCTATGGGACGTTATGGA
>CALFUP010000210.1 GCA_937929875.1 uncultured Cocleimonas sp.
ATCAATTGATGTAAACGGGCTATAAGTATGCAACTCTATCGGGTGTATCTTTCTGTGCTGATGACATGATGATTCCAGATGAAAAGGCTACAATAATTGGCCGTTCTGAAGATGATGTTAGAGAGATTGAAGATCAATATGCATCTGGTCTTGTTACTCAAGGTGAGCGATACAATAAAGTTGTTGATATCTGGGCACGTACTAATGATCAGGTTGCTAAGGCAATGATGGATGGTATGGGTAAGGAAGATGTTGTAAATGCAGAGGGTGAAACAGAGTCGCAAGATTCATTCAATTCTATTTACATGATGGCTGATTCTGGGGCTCGTGGTTCTGCAGCTCAGATTCGCCAGCTAGCAGGTATGCGTGGTTTGATGGCTAAACCAGATGGGTCAATCATCGAAACACCAATAACATCAAACTTCCGCGAAGGTCTAAATGTACTTCAATACTTTATTTCGACTCATGGAGCTCGTAAGGGTCTAGCCGATACCGCTCTTAAAACGGCAAACTCTGGTTACCTTACTAGAAGACTAGTAGATGTATCTCAGGATATGGTCGTTAGAATGGAAGATTGTGGAACTGAGGACGGATTGACAATGCGTCCTATTATTGAGGGTGGGGATGTTGTTGAGCCTTTAGGTGATAGAGTGCTTGGTCGTGTTGCTGCTGTAGATGTAATGGATCACACGGGTAAATTAGTTATACCTGCTAAAACCTTACTAGATGAGGATTGGGTGTCGCAGTTAGAGAACCTTGGTGTTGATGAAATATTAGTTCGTTCTGCAATTACCTGTGCTTCAAAGAAAGGGGTTTGCGCTCAATGTTATGGTCGTGACTTAGGTCGAGGCCACTTGGTCAATATGGGTGAGGCAGTAGGTGTTATTGCTGCTCAGTCTATTGGTGAGCCGGGTACTCAGTTAACAATGCGAACGTTCCACATTGGTGGTGCTGCAAGTCGTGCTGCTGCTGATAACAATATTTTGGTCAAGTCTGCTGGTATAGCGAAGTTATCGAATGTAAAAACTGTAATCAATAAAGATGGTAACCTCGTTACTGTTTCTCGATCTGGTGTAATTAGCGTTGTAGATGATCAAGCCAGAGAGCGTGAGCGCTATAAGCTTCCGTATGGTGCTGTGGTAACAATTAAAGATGCTGATCCTGTCGAGATGGGTCAAGAGGTTGCTACTTGGGATCCTCATACACATCCGATCGTAACAGAAGTTGCGGGAACGGTAGATTTTGTTGATTTCGTTGATGGTTCGACTATCAATACACATGTCGACGAAGTAACTGGTTTAAGTTCTACTATAGTTACAGATCCTGCTGCACGTGGTGCTGGTTCAAAAGACCTGAATCCAATGATACGACTCTTAGATGATAATGGAGACTCTTTGTTCTTTGAAAATACAGAGATTCCAGTTCAATACCCTCTAGCAGGTGGTGCAGTTGTTGGTTTGACTAATGGTGTGAAAGTATCGGTAGGTGATGTACTGGCACGTTTGACTCAAGAGTCTTCTAAGACTCGTGATATAACTGGTGGTCTGCCACGTGTTGCTGATATGTTTGAAGCACGTAAGCCAAAGCAGCCAGCAATTCTTGCAGAGATTTCTGGTACATTCTCCTGGGGTAAAGAGACTAAGGGCAAGAAGCGTTTAGTTATTACTCCTGATAAGGGTGAGCATTACGAGTTATTAATCCCTAAGTGGAGAAACTTAGATGTTTTCGAAGGTGAGAAGGTAGCTAAAGGTGAGATGATTGCAGATGGTGAGGCTAGCTCACATGATATTTTGCGTCTTCTTGGTCCTGTGGCACTAGCCGAGCATTTGGTAAAAGAGGTTCAAGAGGTTTACCGTCTTCAAGGTGTGAAAATCAACGATAAACATGTTGAGATTATTTCACGTCAAATGATGCGTAAAGCGGTGATTATTGAATCTGGTGATACTCGTATGCTTAAAGGCGAGCAACTAGACTATTGGGATATCGATAAAGAAAATGAAAAGTTTGTTGCAGAAGGTAAGCTGCCAGCTAAGTACGATAGAGTACTGCTCGGTATAACTAAGGCTTCTCTAGTAACTGATTCATTTATCTCTGCTGCTTCCTTCCAAGAAACAACAAGAGTACTTACTGAGGCATCTGTTAAGGGTGCTCGTGACGATCTTCGCGGTCTGAAGGAAAATGTAATCGTTGGTAGATTAATCCCAGCTGGTACAGGTATGACTCATCATCTTGCTCGCCGAAAGAAACAAGAAGAGTTGCAGCAGCAATTATCTTCATTAATGGAAGATGTGCCAGAGGTTGAAGTTGAATTAGATGCCCCTGAAGTGAGTTTAGGATTAACAGAAGAATAGCTGTTTTTTTATATGAGAAATGACACCCCCCTACTTTTTTGATGTTTTTTGAATTAGGAGGGTGTTTTTATTTATTTGTAGGAAGCGTCTTAGCTTAACTACATTTGAAAAAAGAGAATCCTGTCTTGACAAGGATGCGCTGCAGTAATAGAATTCGCCGCCTTTGTCGTTAAGACGATTATTTGCAATTCGAAGCTCGATAGTTAATCGTACTTCTTGAATATATAAAGTTGGAGTAATAGATTTAATGTCTACCGTTAATCAGTTGGTGCGCAAACCTCGAAAGCGCAAGATGGAAAAAAGTAATGTTCCAGCTTTGGAAGCATGTCCACAACGTCGTGGAGTATGTACCAGGGTTTATACAACAACACCCAAAAAGCC
>CALFUP010000211.1 GCA_937929875.1 uncultured Cocleimonas sp.
TACCTTATTTAAACGCCATTCGATACGTCTTGTGACTGTTGTACGACGGAACTCCAACCATTCAGTGAGAACGACTTTTAGGTTTTTAACACGAGGTTTGCCATCAATACCGATCATATTCATATTGACGCGATAACTGCGTTCAAGATCAGTTGAGGCAAATAAATGTAACATTAGCTGTTCAATATCAACACGATTTGATCGTGGTGTAATGACTAAACGCGTCGGGTTTTCATGATCTGACTCATCACGTAAATCAGCCACCATAGGTAGCTTTTTCGCTCGCATTTGAGCCGCTATCTGTTCTAAAACTTTTCCACCTGATGTTTGGAACGGAAGTGCTGTAACAATAATATCGGCATCTTCTTTTTCGTATACGGCACGCATTTTGATGCTGCCTTTGCCAGTCTCATACACAGTCGCAATTTCTTCAGGAGTACTGATGATTTCTGCGTCTGTTGGGTAATCAGGTCCTTTAATGAACTCTTGTAATTCTTCAACGGTGCAGGTTTTTTTCTTTAAAATTTGGAAGCATGCATCGACTACTTCACGTAAATTATGAGGAGGAATATCCGTTGCCATACCAACCGCAATACCCGAACCACCATTCAGTAAAACATTAGGTAGTCTTGCTGGCAACTGCGAAGGCTCTTGTAAGGTACCATCGAAATTATCTGTCCAATCAACCGTTCCCTGCCCCAGTTCTTGCAATAACACTTTTGCATAAGGTGTTAATCGAGATTCGGTATAACGCATGGCAGCGAAGGATTTAGGATCATCTTGCGAGCCCCAGTTGCCTTGACCATCGACTAATGGGTAGCGATATGAAAAAGGCTGAGCCATTAATACCATGGCTTCATAACAAGCAGAATCCCCGTGCGGATGAAATTTACCGAGTACATCACCCACCGTACGAGCAGATTTTTTGTGTTTAGATGCCGCTGATAAACCGAGTTCAGACATTGCATAAACGATTCGACGTTGAACGGGTTTTAAACCATCGCCAATATTAGGTAAAGCTCGGTCCAAAATGACGTACATCGAGTAGTCTAGATAGGCTTTTTCAGTGTATTTTTCTAGTGGGAGCCTCTCGATGCCATCGTTGAATGAACCACCATCTCCACCGTTTCCGCCACTACCATCACCGTCGCCACCGTTTCCAATACCATCATTGTTTGCTCCATCACTACTAGTTTGAGCAGAGTTTAGGAGATCTAGTTGGGTTTCATCTGTCATTTTTTACAACACTTTAAGAAAACGTTAACGAAAGTTACAAAGGATTATGTTTCAAAGGGTAATGCTAAAAATAGTAGCCTATTATTATAGCGTAAAAGAGTGAAATAATAGAAAAGCTAATTACTTCCAAGCTTGAGAAAAGTCATGTAAATGAACTTGATTTGATTGCTCTAATTGATCACGTAACAGTACAAATTCTTGCGATAACTCTGCTGCGTTAATTTCGCCTCGAATCAACTGGAAACGTAAATAAATGAGGTAATTATTTAGCACACCCACTTCACCATAATTACGAATAGCGTTGATATTACCTTGTAGAAATGCTTCCCAAATCGAAGCAGTATTCATCACTTTTTTTCCAGGAAAACCAAGCATTAAGGCAATATCATTGAGCGGTGCACCAGCTGATTCATTGTAGCTCGAAAGTACATCCATTAAATCAGTATGACGATCATGATAACGACTTAAATAATTGTCTTCACGAAAGTCATTGTTATTACTTCCTTTTTCCCAGTAACTTGGAGCGCTTACCTGATTTTTTAAAGCACGATAATGAATAACAGGTAAATCAAAACTGGAACCATTCCATGAAACTAAGGTTGGGGTTCGTTCTTTAATCTTTTCAAAAAATAAAGCTAACAACTCAGCTTCGCTACTCTTTTCATCTCCAAGACTTTGTACTGAAACCTCATGATCCATATCATCACCCATGCCGCGGTAAACCACAGAAATGGAAGCAATACGTTGTAAATATAGGGGTAATTCACTGCTGCTTGATTGCTGCTTTCGCAAATGAAACAGAGCCTTAGAGGTACTATCATCATCTAATCCCTGAAGATTATAGATACGTTGACCTCCTTCGATATCTGGAATAGTTTCTATGTTAAAAACGAGAACATTCATGCTGGAAAAACTCCTGTAGATATATAGCGGTCACCGCGATCACAAATAATGGCTACGATGATTGAATTTTCTATTTCTGTTGATAATTTCATTGCAGCGGTAACACTACCACCAGAGGATACACCGCAGAATATTCCTTCTTCTTTTGCCAAGCGTTGCATCATCGCTTCCGAATCGGATTGAGTTACATCGATTTTCTTATCCACGACCGAATCGTCATAAATCTCTGGAATATACTCTGGACGCCAACGACGAATCCCAGGAATACTATCTTCTTCTGTTTTCGGTTGCGCTCCAACTATCTGTATATTTGGATTTTTTTCATGTAGAAACCGACCTGTTCCGGTAATCGTTCCCGTAGTTCCCATGGCACTGACAAAATGTGTGACTTTACCATCTGTATCACGCCATATCTCAGGACCTGTGGTTTCATAGTGCGCCAAAGGATTATCACTATTTGCAAATTGATTTAACAGTAAGCCTTCGTTATTTTCATGCATTTTAATAGCAAGATCACGAGCACCTTCCATGCCACCGTCTTCTTTTGAAACGAGAATGAGTTCTGCACCGTATGCCTTCATTGAGGCACGTCGTTCTTCGCTCATATTATCAGGCATTAAGAGCTTTATTTTATAGCCTCTCATTGCTGCAACCATGGCTAAGGCAATACCTGTATTGCCGCTTGTAGCTTCAATAAGTGTATCACCTGGTGCAATATTCCCGCGAGCTTCAGCACGAATTATCATGCTATAAGCAGCACGATCTTTTACCGACCCTGCAGGGTTATTACCTTCTAGTTTGACCAAAATAGTATTACTTGAATCACCCGGAATACGCTGCAATTGAACTAAAGGAGTATTACCGATGAAATTCTCAACTTTGGGGAAATTCATATGCTTATCCTGCTTTGGCTAGCTGTTAATGAGAATACTGTATTAGTTGGTTTTACTAACAAAATACCGTCAAAAAGTGGGGGGGTGTCATTTCGACTCTGCTCAATACAAGCATTTCGACATTGCTCAAGACCGTCACGATTAATACAATTTAGGCTTTTTTGAAACACGATTATTTACCTTCAGCAATTACATAAGCAATCGCATATTTTTTTTCATCGCTGAGAGAGATAAACAGGTTTTCAACTCCCATTTCCTGGGCAATCTTATAAGCCGTTCCGTGTAAAATTAATTCTGGCTTACCGTCTTCATTATTAACGACTTCTATTTCTTCAAACGAAATCCCTTTGGCGATACCTGTACCCAATGCTTTTGATAATGCTTCTTTCGCGGCAAAACGTTTGGCTAAATAAAATTTGGACGTTTTACGCTGTTGAAAAATCAATAACTCGTTCTCGTGCAAAATACGCTTCGCAAAACTCTTGCCATGTTTTTTAAGTAAGCGCTTAATTCGAGATACCTTAACAATATCAGTGCCTATTCCAATAACAGACATTTAAAAACCCCAAGCGCAACAAGGAAATGAACAAGTTAGTTTTAGCTTAGATTTATTTTCTAGCATTTTGCATGACTTCTACTATCTGACGAGTAGCTTTGCTAATACCTACAAATACAGCGCGAGATATGACCGAATGACCAATGTTTAATTCTCTCATCTGTGGAATTCTGGCAATTTCTGCCGTGTTCGAATAATCTAAACCATGACCCGCATTAACGTGTATACCTTGATCATGTGCAAATTCTGTTGCTTTTAAAATACGATCAAACTCTCTTTTTTGATCGTCACCGTTTGCATTGGCATAAGTCCCCGTATGAAGCTCTATAACAGGCGCTCCAATCTCTAGAACTCGCTTTATTTGTTCGATATCTGGTTCAATAAATAATGAAACACGAATGTTTTCTGAGCTTAACTGTCTTGTCGCCTTTTGAATTCGATCAAACTGACCAATAACATCAAGGCCTCCTTCAGTAGTCAATTCTTCACGTTTTTCTGGTACGACACACGCATCTTCTGGGTGAACATCACAAGCGATTGCAATCATTTCATCCGTAGCAGCTACTTCCAAATTCATTCGAGTCTTAATGGTTTTACGCAAATCATAAACATCTTGATCTTGGATATGACGACGATCTTCACGTAAGTGAATTGTTATTGCATTGGCCCCTGCCTCTTCCACCAAAAAAGCGGCTTCGACCAAGTCTGGGTATGATGTTCCTCGTGCCTGACGTAATGTGGCAATATGATCAATATTCACGCCAAGTTCGATTTGAGCATGATGTTCTTGTGATTGTTGTGTCGTTTCCATATGCAAATGCCTTGGGCAATAGTCACTATCGCCTTAAATTGATAATAATTTTCTTGAATTAATAGGACGAGAAGCTAAAACACCAAATACTCTATCGAGAAAAACCCTCAACTCCTTCCATTGTGATTCTTGCATATTTTGAATATCTTGCAAGGCTAAAAGCAACTCTGCACTGATTAAGATTTTTGTTAGCTGATAATGAGGTAACTGAGAAGATTTTTCCTCATCTAATAATAAACCATCCTCTTTAGTAAAATAAAAATAAGCATTTGAATTCATTAAACCTTGGAGTTCGTATGGGCTCAAATTTACTGACATCGAATAATCTAAACTTTGTAATAAAAATAACTCAAAACGCATCAATATTTGTTGGTTTATTTCTGAATCACCAATCTTATGTAAGGTGTACTTATAGGCATTAAACAGCTCTGGATAAGGTTCATGCTGCTGGGTAAATATCAAGATCAATTCATTTATATATAGCCCCAGCATTAATTCTGAAGCCGGTATATTGTGCCTACCTCGTTCATCTGCCTCTGTCAGGGTTTGCACCTCACCCTTACCTATCCACTGAATGTGCAAATAACGAAACTGTTCAGTGTTGCCTTTGACAACTTTGCCACGTTTTTTTGCAGGGCGAGCGACACAACAGATACGGCCGTAGTCTTCACTAAAAATATCAAGTAGAAGACTGTTATCGCGAAAAGGCCGTCGATTGAGGATATAAGCAAATGATTGTTGCATTTATAAGGCTTTCAACTAGGTATCATCAACTAAAAGCTATCAAATATGAACTTTTAACCATTTTTAACGTTAAAGCTCACGATTTGAAATGATGCCTAATTCATTCAAATGTCTTGGATTATTTTGCCAATTCTCTTCTACTTTCACCCATTGCTTCAACATCACTTTTTTCATCAAGAATTCTTCAAGAGAATGCCTAGCCCCTTGACCTATACGCTTTAGCGTTTCACCTTTTTTTCCGATGATAATCCCTTTTTGATTTTTTCGATCAGTCCAAATTACCACTTCGATTGTGACTAATTTATCGGTTTCTTCAAAATTTTCAATTTCAACAGCGGTGGTATAAGGTAATTCTTCATGAAGGTTTAACACTAATTGTTCACGAATTAACTCACTACAAATAAAGCGTACAGACTTATCAGTAATGTGATCTTCTGGATATATGAATTCAGATTTGGGTAATCTTTTAACTAATGAATTGATTAAACTATCAGTATTGATGCCTTTCTCAGCAGAGATAGGTATCAATTCTGCAAAATCTCTTTTTTCAGACACCATTTTAAGAAATTCAAAAAGGCGTTCTTTTTCTTTTATTCGGTCTACTTTATTGATCAATAAAATAACTGGAATGGACGTGTGTTTGATTCTACTCAACACAAACTCATCTTCATCAGTCCACTTTAGTGCTTCAACAATAAAAATAATCGCGTCAACATCTTCAACCGCAGCAACTGCTTCACTGTTCAACGTTCTATTTAATAAGTTTTTTGAATTTAGATGAATACCAGGAGTGTCTGTAAAAATAAATTGATACGCTGGCACATCATCAGTAGCTAGCTCGGTAACAATGCCACGAATATTGGTACGTGTAGTTTGCGGTTTATTTGCAATTGCTGAAAGCTTGTAACCCA
>CALFUP010000212.1 GCA_937929875.1 uncultured Cocleimonas sp.
TCTTCTCTCTAAAAATAGTGAGCAGCCTACATCCTCTCATCTTATTAATAAAACAAAACTAACATACCGTCTACGAAACAATTTATATCTATTTTTTTTAGCTGTAGGTAATTCCTAGTTGTTTTCATATCATTCAAAAAGTGGGGGGGTGTCATTTTATGTGTATATTCGCTTTTTGTTATAAATACATCGTAGATCTTTCCTATACTAATCTGCATGAGTCTTCGTAACAGCATAAATTTTCTCGGTCGCAAAATCCTGTATTCATGGGTAAGAACCGAGATCATCCCTTCGGATATTTCGAAGCTTGGGATTAATCCAGAGTTACCACTGATTTATGTATTAGAAACACGCTCGTGGACTAATTTATTAGTACTTGAACAACAATGTAAAAAGTTGGGACTTCCTGCCCCAATGGACACTATCGATATGCCCGAACTCAATGAATGGCGTTCGGTTTATACTATTGCTCCACGGCGACCTATTAAAGCATGGTTGGAACAACAACCAAAACGTTCGAGAATGTTGCGCGGTATTATTGAAAAACTTCGTGATTACCCTGATCAAGAAGTGCAATTATTGCCCGTTCAAATTTTCTGGGGCCGTCCCGTGGCGACCCAAAAACATTGGACGAAAGTGCTATTTGCCGATTCATGGGTGTTAGCAGGACGCACGCGGACTTTTTTCAGAACGATTTTTCATGGGCACAATACGTATCTACAGTATTCAGACATTATCGTCTATCGTAGTAGTGAAGTGGCTGCACAAAGAGACGATGCAATTATCGACTCAATACAACAGACACTCTCAGCACGTTTAAAGAATATCCGCACCGCAACCTTGGGACCTGACGTGTCTCATCGGCGCACGCTGGTCCGTGATCTGATCATGAAACCCGCCGTTCAAACGGCTATTTCTCGACGCAGCAAAGAAGATGGCATTACAGAAATTCAAGCAGGTATTCAGGCTAGTCGTTACCTCAATGAAATTGTCGCCAACTGTTCCAATGTCACTATTCAATTGATGACACGAGCATTATCATCGTTTTGGAACCGTTTTTATTCGGGCATTGAAATACACAACAACGACGAGCTTAAAACCATCGCGCTAACTCATGAGCTGGTGTATGTGCCCTGCCACCGCAGTCATATTGATTATTTATTATTATCCTACGTGATCTTTTTTGAAGGTTTGGCGATTCCTTATATTGCCGCGGGAAAAAACTTAAACATGCCGATTATTGGCACGATACTTCGTGGTGGAGGTGCATTTTTTATACGTAGAAGCTTCAAAGGTAACGAACTGTATTCAACCGTGATGTTTGAATACCTCGCAGAACTGATCTCCAAAGGCATCGCTATCGAATACTTTGTCGAAGGCGGGCGTAGCCGTACAGGCCGTTTACTGCAAGCCAAACCTGGCATGTTAGCAATGACCGTACGCGGCTTTTTGAAATACAGAAAGCGTCCCGTGGCTTTTATTCCTGTGTATATCGGTTATGAAAAATTATTAGAAAGCAAAGCCTATCAAGCAGAAATGTCAGGCGAAGATAAAAAAAGCGAAACCTTTATTAATTCGGTTAGATCTATTCTCAAAATTCGCGGGGAATACGGCAAAGTCCAAACGAATTTTGGCGAGCCGATTTATCTCAACCAAATCTTAGATAGCCATTCACCCGAATGGAAAAGTGACACTTACGATGATGAAATCCGCCCACCCTTGGTACGCGATGCGGTGGCAACGCTGTCACAAAATATCATGGAGAATATCAATAAAGCGGCATCAGTTAATCCCATCAATTTGATTGCAACCGTATTGTTGGCAAGCACCAAGCAAAGTATGGATGAAAAAGATCTGGCAGAAATGTTGGAGCTTTATCGCGAGATGATATTGGCGCAACATTATTCCAAAAGAATCATCATGACCAAGCGCTCAGGAATTGAGCAAATCAAACATGCAGAAACCCTAAAGTTAGTACAAAGACGCAGTCATGAGCTGGGAGATATTCTTTATCTTGATAACAAGCTGGCCGTCTCAATGACGTATTACCGCAACAACACCCTGCATTTACTCGCTTTACCATCACTGATTGCCTGCTGCTTTTTTAATGTGCGATCGCAAACACGCGATGAAATTATTAATCTAGTCAGTCTGGCTTATCCTTTTGTGCAAAAAGAATTGTTTCTGATGTGGGATAAAAACACCGAGCTAAGTAGTGCGATAGATAATGCCCTAAATTTTCTGCACACCTCGGGGTTACTAATCAAAAATACAAACAAAGGTGCAAACAAAGATACAAACATAAATGCAATCGCAGACATAGACAGCTATTCTCGACCATCCAGTAGCACCAAAGCCGCGACTAAACTGACTTTACTCGCAGAGATTATCTCGCCAATTCTTGAAGTGTATTACCTAACCCTAGCGCTACTCTCACGAAGCAGCCAAAAAGAAGAAAACAAACGCGTAGCCAAAGACGAATTGCAAAAACGCTGTATTCTCATGGCACAACGAGTCGCGATGATTCATGAACTAAACTCCCCCGATTATTCAGATAAAAACCTAATAGCTAACTTCATCGACACCTTAATCCACATGGATTACCTCACCGTTTACGACAGCGATATTGAATACAGCGACGTATTTGAAAAAACCGATAAACGTATTCGTTTACTACTGCCAAAAGATATGCGATCGAATATATTGCAGATGATTAATGAGTAATAACAACGATTTAGCAAACTTTTCTAGACTCAAGTTACCAATAATGTTGAGGAACCTCATACCTTTGGACACTTTTCATTTCAATTGATGACAAAAATCTAAGAAAAGTGGGGGGGTGTACTTCTATACTTAGTGTTAACCGTATAATCGTTGCATACCACTATGACGACAGTGTCACCCCAATCAGGAAAACTTGTACTCTTTGGCAGTATGCTATGGATGATGGTATTTGGATCAATACACGTCTTCTCAATTTTTTTAGTGCCGATGGAAGAGCAATTTAACGCATCAAGGTCAGCAGTCAGTTTGATCTACTCTTTATCTCTAGTGACTTTAACGATATCTGTCTTTTTTGGTCATAAGCTGTATGGCTTAATGCGCCCTACTTTGTTTATCGTGACTACCTGTTTGCTCGCGGTTATCGGTTTGTGTATCACCGCTTTTAGCCACCATTTATTTTTTGCCTATCTCGGGTTTGGGGTGTTATTTGGTTTAGCCAACGGCTTGGGTTATGGCTATACCTTACACATGTGTGCTCAATCGAATAAGTCACACCAAGGTCTCGCTATCGGTTTAGTCACTGCAAGCTACGCCATTGGCCCTGTGATAATGCCTTGGCCGTTAAACTATGCAATTCAACAATTTGGTTTAAGCGGTGCATTACTCGCATTCGCTTTGCTGATCATTTTTGTTTTGCCGATTGTGGTGTTTACCTTTCATTTAAGCGGGGCGCGTTTGCAATTAGCATCAGATAAACTCGCTTCAAATGAAAATAACCCTAAGAACTCAGTCAGGCTGCTTTGGCTCTCATACGGACTTGCCGTAACGGCCGGCTTAATGACATTGGGTCACGCCACAGCGATTGCCAAAGCGGGTGGTGTCAGCAATCAATTAATCGTGATTGCACCGATAGTAATCGCCATCTTCAATATTTGCGGTAGTTTACTAGGAGGCTGGATGGTAGATAAGTTGAGCGTAAAAACTAGCCTAACCGCTGTCCCTTTACTATCTGCAATAAGCTTACTCGCGCTGTCACAATTTCTAACGGGACAAAGCATACTCATTGGCCTTGCAGCAGTGGGGTTTACTTATGGCACGATAATCGGCGCCTACCCTGCAGTTATCGCAGTCTTATTTAAAAACCATAATTCCATAAAAATTTATGGACTCATCTTTACCGCATGGGGCGTAGCGGGATTCTTCGGCCCTTGGCTTGCAGGTATCCTTTTTGATAACTCTGGTGATTATAAGATAGCGTTATTAGTGGCAGCGATTGCGGGATTGCTCTCCGCTGCAGTAGCTTATTTTGTTAAAGATAATAAGGTTAAAGATAATACTGTGAATGATAATCTCTTTAATGATAGTAAGGTTTAAAAACACTATTTATTGAAATGATTCATAAGTTTTAAAGTGACACCCCCCTACTTTTTGACTATTTCTTAGAAATAAGATGAAGGTGGAAGTAAGAAAAACCGGTGGTCGGATAAGCGCATCGCCACCGACATGACCCTATTCACTCTCACATAAATGCAGGATGATGTACCTCATCCGAGCTACTTTTCAATAGTCGGGTTACGCATTTCTCCTAAACAACAAATGCCAACTCTTGTTTAAAACTCGCTGGTGTTGTCTTGTGTATCTGATAACTGTTGCAGTTATGAAACGCTAGAAAGGATGCGAGTTCTTTGTGTAAAGCTAACGCAAATGCCTCTTTATTTTTAATGGAAGGTTCTAAAGCAAGGTGATTAATATTAAGCACTGAGTTAGCTCTATCCGCTTTACAACACATCCGAGCGACCAGTTT